>JBFIJS010000103.1:0-9451 GCA_041600595.1 Saprospiraceae bacterium
CCTGTCCATCGTTTACTCCAAAACAGGTAGGGTCTTCGCCAGTTACGAGCGCATCAAAACCACCGCAGTTTACCGATTGGATGACGGCTGACTGTACGATCATACAACCATTATCATCGGTGATAGTAACCGAATAGGTACCGGGTGCCAGGTTGCTGATACTGGCGCTGGTTGCGCCGTTACTCCATTGGTAATGATAACCAGGCGAGCCACCAGCGACCGTGGCTGAAGCGGTTCCGTCCAGGGCATTAACAGCCGTTTCATCGGTGGTTGCAATGATTGCTGTCAGTTCTGAAGGCTGATTGATGTTGAACTGTTCCACTGCGGGACAGCCGTTGTTATCGGTGATCGTAACGGCGTGCGGGCCGGCCGTCAGACTGCTATTCATGCTACCGGTGGCACCGTTGCTCCAGTTGTAGGAGAATGGCCCGCTGCCGGCAACAGCGGTAGCTGTTGCTGTACCTGAGGCTTCCCCGTGGCAAAGTACCGGTGTCGAAGTCAGAGAAATCCCAAAACCACTGCAAACGGAAGTGACCACTACCTCCGAACTGGTTACACAACCATTGGCATCGGTAATGGTAACCTGGTAGCTGCCGGGGACCAAACCGCTGATGGTATGAATGCCATTGCTGTTAGTGGCTGATATGCCATTACTCCAGCTAAAGGTCACAGGGTTCAGGCCATTGTTGACTGTGGCTGTCGCTGTACCATTGCCGGCAAGGTAGATCGTTTCGGCAGTGGAAGACAGAGATAACCCGGGCACGGGGGCATTGCCTATTTCCTGGGTGGCAGCAATCTGACAGCCAAATTCATCAGTGATGGTCACGGCTACTTCACCGGCACAAAGACCCGTTATGGTAGACTGATTGTGACTGGCTGGCCAGCCCTCCCAACTGTAAGTTAGTTCGCCATTGCTGACCGGTACGACTACCGTGGCTTCTCCCGTGCAGTCAGCATCGCAACCATCGTCGGCAACGATCCATTCATCCTGCAAAACCGCACAATCGTACCCGACCCGGATGTTGTCAATGAACATGCGATTACCCCAATTGGAAACATTTAAAAAACCAATGGTTACATCGTCCAGGCCGTCAAAATAGCTGAGATCGACACCCTCAGACCGCCACTGACTGGAGGTTGGGGTGAAGGGATCCTGGGTAGGTGGGGCGGTGGCCAGGTCGGCTCCCCATTTTTTGTAAACAAATCCGTCAAAGCTCTGAGAGCAACCAACGGCTACCAGTACATATAGCGTATCAACTTGTAAATTATTGAAATCGGCATGAGCGACATCAAAATAAAGAGCGGCATTCGTCACCTCGCTGAAGTCAAAATGCCGGGTCACCAGCAAATCGTAGGTGTCGGAAGGATTATTTTCAATGGTTCCCGCCCGGTTGTTGAAAACAAAGGAAGTGGTGCCAAAACCAAAGGCCGAAGCATCTTCCGTTATTTCCCATGCAAAATCGTCATTTCCAAAATTTACCTGGAACGTGCCCAGACTGGTCGGAAAGGAGCTGGCCGATTCTGCCGTCTCCATCATGGGCGGATCGAATGCAAAGTAGGTGCGGAAAGTTTTTTCAAACAGGTCGTTCCCGGTTCTTTCATCGCTGGTGCCGTTGGGAGCGGTTGTAAATATTTTCAAATCGTACAAACCATCCGGTGGCGTAAAATCTGGTAAAACAACGTCGGTTGTTGCTCCCGGGAAAAGGTTGCCCTGCCAGGAAAAAGTGGTGAGAGGCCCATTATCTACCTGGTAATTTATCGTAGCGGTAGTCAGGTCCTGCGTGCCAAAATTTCGGATAGTGACAACTGGTGTCAGCACATCCGGCGTACAGTTGATGGTCTCGGGAGAGATGATTCGGACCACGCCGGCATCATGTCCGGGGATGTTGGTTTGGGCGGGGGCATTGGCAATCAGCAACTCCCGGCTGCCATAACCTAATGCACCGGCCGTTCCGTCCAAAACGGATCGCATGACGTTGATTTGTCCGGGCGTAAAAGAGGTGTAACAGTTTTCATTGACATAGTCCATGAAATTTACGTAGAGGTGGTCATTACCACAGGACTGGGGGCCTTGCGGAAAACTGTTACCACAGTTCAAAGTGGCCAATGAACTGGTCGGGCCTTCCACATTGGGGGTATCGGCAATTCCGTCGTCACTGTTACACGAGTTTCCATCGAAAGGGTGCGATAAGCCCAGATAATGCCCGGTCTCGTGGGAAATAGGGCTCCAGCCCGAAACCGGGTGACCAGGCCCGCCAAACCAGTTGTAGTCAATCACCGGTCCGTCCCGATCGGACCCCACCTGGCCTGGAGTAGGGTAGTTGGAAAAACCAACAACCCCGCCGGCTGCCGTAGTGCCGGGGATACTCAGAACGTAGATATTCATGTAACGCAATGGATCCCATTTCACGGCCGGCTTGATGACGGAATTGATATTATTGTTGTTCCAGGAACTCCCGGTGACGGGGATATTGTGGCGGGTAATGCCGTTGGTCGGGTTTCCGTCCGGATCAACCGTGGCCAGCAGGAACTGGATATTGGGCATGCCGGCCAGGTTTGACCACTGGGCCGGTGTCCGGTAAAAATTGGCGTTTACCGCAGTATAATCATCGTTCAGAATTTTAATCTGGTCCTCAACCTGCTCATCTGAAATATTCGAACCTTGTCCTAAAGGTTCGCCTGCATGGATGACGTGCACGACGACAGAGATTGTAATGAGCGGCTCGACGGCGCTTCTCTCCAGAGATGACAACGCGGGAATGACTGCTTCCTTAAAATGCCGGATTTCTGCCGCCAGGCCGGGGTCTGAGGACATTAAATCGCTGGTCATCTGGTCGAAGCCACAAGCAGGTGAATGTGGGGAGTAGGTTTGGCCGGACAGGCCGTTTAGCCCGATAAAGGCCAAGAGCATATTAAAGGTAATACGGTAAATGAACACTTTCATTCATGGGATATTTTGATACGGTGTAAATCAGGTTTTCGTGCTGCGTGCGGCTTTAAACCGGCCACGTTCTTCAGACAATTACAAAAGTACAATTTATCGGATAGCTGGTTTACAGCGGTTTTTAATAGTTTAGTAACCTGATTGACAGCGTGTTGAACACTACTTTTCGGCGTGCAAGTTAAGCGTTTTGGGAAAATCAAAACCACGCTCTGCCTTTTTTTGGTTGGAAGGGGGTAAAACGACTAAAGTTGATTCTTAATGCTTGTTTTACAGTGCAAAACATATTACAAATTTTTAGCCAAAATAAAAAAGTTCTTGCCGGCGACAGACTACCATGCCAGCAACTCCCGGTAAACATCCTCCATAGGCAGTCCCATGATGTTGCTGTAGGTTCCCTCTATTTTTGAGATTTTGCACAATCCGATCCACTCCTGGATCGCATAGGCACCGGCTTTGTCGTAGGGTCGGCAGGTGGATATATAGTGGTGGATTTCCTCGGTTGTAAGTGGTTCAAAATTGACATGTGAGATACCGGAGAAGACCTTTTTTTTATTTTTTGACAAAAGACAAACACCTGTGATGACGGTATGCCGCTGGCCGGAAAGTTCGCTGAGAATCCTGACTGCATCCTGGTAGTCGACCGGTTTGCCGTATATTTTATTGTGCAGAATAACCACGCTGTCTGCTGCCAGTAAAAGGTCATTTTCTGTAATTAAAAAATCAGCACAAGCCATCGCTTTTTTTTCTGCTAAAAAAGATGCGACCTCTTCCGCTTTCATGTCCTCGGGAAAATCTTCTTCTACTTCTTTTGTTTTTATTTCAATGGTAAATCCTGCTTGTTGCAATAATTGTTTACGACGAGGTGATTTGGAAGCCAGAATGATTTTTTTATTTAGAATTTCCATATAATAATTAACAGAACTAATCCTGCCAGCATGACCATTTTTACCAATTGGCTCAGCCTGGAAAATTGTTCTTTTATTTCAGCTTTAAATAAATAATTGACAATTAAAATTAACGGCAGACAAATACCGGAAAGGGCAAAAAAGGCAGCCATTTTTTCTTCTGTAACGAACAGCCAGTAACTGCCAATGCACAAAAAAAGAATCATGAAAACAGCAATTCCGCCTGCCATTATTTTGGTTGGACGCAGGCCGTAAATAATCGGAAACGTCTGTAAACCAAGGCGTTTATCGCCTTCCATGTCCTCGATGTCTTTGATTATTTCCCGCAACAATGTAGAGAAAAAGGCAAAGACAATATATCCGGTAAAAAGCAAAGTTATTTTATTGGCTAAAATTGGTTGGACGTTGAAAAGTTGCTGGTAGGAACTTCTTTCTGAAAATAAAACAATGCCGGCGACCCCCGCACAAAAAGCTGACACCACGACGTTTCCCAGCAAAGGTTTTTGTTTAAATTTTTTAGAATAAAAATATAGTAATAAAACCGCCGCCGGGTATATGAAAAATAACTTTTTATTTCCGGCAAAATCAGCGAGGTATCCCGCAATTATTGCACCCGTTATATTGAACGACCAATACAATAAACTGGCTTTTTTTCTGGAAATAATTTTTCCCACAACCAATTTTTCCGGCTTATTGATCAGGTCCATTTCCTGATCCATCATATCATTGATGACATACCCGGCAGCGGCAATAATAACAGTAGTCGTGACCAGTAAAAAAAAATGAAAATGATCGAGTAGGGGAGTGACGCCTGCCATTTGTAAAACCGGTAACAATACCAAATACTGCAACAGATACTGCGTCAGGGCAACGATCAATAAATTGGGAACGCGGAATAATTGGAGCATCCGTAATTGTCTGTTATGGGGAAATTTAAAAATGCTGTCAGGCAACACTGCACCAATCAGCTGACAAAGCATCCGGATTTACCAGACTCCCTTCAACTTCAGCACTTTTTCCAGTACATCCCGGACACAGCCTTTACCTCCCTGCAGCGGGGAAATATATTTGCAGATCTCTAAAATTTCGGGGACGGCATCCTGCGGGCAACAAGGCAGGCCAACCCGCCGCATGATCTCGTAGTCCGGTAAATCATCACCCATGAACAAAATACCCTCTTCTTCCAAATGGTATTCATCGATCAGGGCCTCGTAATATTTCAGTTTGTTTTGTGCACCGGCAATCACTTTCGTCACCCCGAGTGCTTTCAGCCGGTTGATGGTCCCTTCCGAACTGCCCCCGGTGATGATGAAGATTTTGAAGTTTTCCTGTACGGCCCGTTTCATGGCAAAACCGTCGCGGACATTCATGGTTCGCAACAATTCTCCTTTTTCAGTTATCAGGAGGTCTCCGTTGGTCAACACGCCGTCCACATCAAAGATAAAAGTATGGATCTGACGGAAATCCCGGAGGACGTTGCCGACGTTCAGGAATCGCTGTTCTTCGCTTCTGCTGAGGTTTTGTTCCATTTGCTGAAAAGATAAAGGAAAATAAAAATTGGCGGGTAAAAGCAGGCGTCAGCTTACTGGTTATCACGCCACTCGTACACCCATTTCGCCTGTATTTGTTCCAAATGAGCCTCGGTGCAGTCTTCCCTTTTTCCTTCAAAATTCGGTAATTCAAGCACCCATTCGATCAGTTCGGTGAAACGGATCCGGTAAATTTTACTTTCGCTGAAGTCATCGCCAAACTTCTCGTAGAGTTTCATTGCAATGTCCTCGTGGTCGGCCCAGTTAATGGGTAAATTGTCGAAATCTTCAAAAGCCATAAGCCTGAATAATGGATGATGGAAGGTGTGAGACGACCGGTTAACAATGGTTCATCTATCACCGCTTTCCAAGGGTTAATGTTCGTGTCCGATAATTTTCGATTGGTCCGGGATCTGTACTTCGATCACGGCATCCTCTTCCAGGATGATGCACTGACAGCCGAGGCGGGATTCCAGCCGGGGATTGATGGCCCGATCGACGAAGTCTTCTTCCTTATCGGAAATTTCTTCCAGGAATTCTTCCCCTTTTTCCACGTAAATGTGACAAGTGCTGCATGCACAAACACCGCCGCAGTTGTGGTTAAGGTGAACGCCGTTTTCTTCGGCAATTTCTAAAATGGAAACATCGGCTTCGGCATTGGTAACGGTTACCGGCTCGATGGTGGTATCTTCAAAAGTGAATTTTACGGTTGCCATAAGTTGAGTTGCTGTTCGCCAGCGGCGTTGGGCCATCCGGCGTGAGTGTCTTTTTTTAAATGGGTGCAAATGTAGAATTTGTCTAAACAAACACCTGTTCGGGAGGAGAGTTTTTTGAAAAGATAATTAAATCAAAAAGTGGGACCGGTGGCCAGGGGATGTTTATCATCCGGTTTTAGTTCGATAAAACAATGCTCAGGTGCTGGCCTGCAACCCTCCGTACAACAACAACTTCAACTCATCATCGGTCATGTTCATGGCATTGGTGTACCCGGTGCGCAGGTCGGTCATGGTGTCGTTGCCATCAAAAATCCGAATCACTTTAAAGGACTGATCTTTGACGGGGTTTCCCTGCTGCGTCAGCATTATTTTGATCGGAACCGGCAGATTTTGGGATGCATAAAACAAGTGGATGCCCGTTTCACCGCACAATATTTTTTTCAAATTATAACCCTCGACTTCAATGCGGTCGGAATCTTTGTTGGAATGTACCGTTAGATCCAGTTTTTCGAACAAGGCGATGTATTTGCCTATCAGCCATTTAATCTGTTCCTTTCCGGAATGGGTAACACATGATTCGAAATGAAGAGTCGCCTTTTCGGTATTGCCGTGCAGAAAGCCCTGTACCATTGATTCCAGCAGCACCACATCAATAAAACTGGTCAGATAGTCCGTCTGGGCACTGCTAAACTGGGGGCTGCCGTGTCGGTAAACTTCCCGCAATTCAAGCAAAGCTTCTGTTTGGAAAAACTTATCCCGCAGCGCCTCCTTACGGGCCCGGCTCGTTTCCCAATCCAAAAAGACTCTTTTCAGGCGGAACGGGATGACCGGGGAGAGGGTCCGGCGCCGCTGGCGGGACTCCAGCTGCTTCAGGTTTATGTCCTCTTTCAGCTGGGTCACCCGCTCTTTGAAGCCGAAATGTTGCCAGTTGGTAGGATCGATAATGCCGTCTTCGGTTTCTGTTTCAAACCTTTTGATCCGGTCTTCCACCTTTTGTACCCGTTTCAGCAACTGATAAAAAAAGTAGCCGATATTTTCTTCGTCGGGTAAGGCTGGCAGCCAGTCGCCGTTGATGGGTTCGCAAAATTCGAGCGGACTGATCTTTGGGGTCAGTGTCTCATTTTCAAAAACAATATCCAGAATGACGGGGGTTTCGGAGGTGGTTTGGATCAGTTGTTTTGCCGACAGCAGGGTCAGGTCTTTTTCTATCTGGCGCTTCAGCGCCCGGCCGCCCATACGTTCGTCAAATCCGCGTTTGGCCACCCAGCTCAGTGCCTCTTCCGATACATTTACAATGGTGGTTCGTCTGACAAACCCGTCCCGTTTCAGCAATTCCTTGATCTGGAGCTGGGCAATCTTTTGGATTTGCTCAAAATTGAGCGGATTAAAAATGGTAATCTGTTCAATCCGGTTGACGAGCTCCGGCCGGAAAAAATTTTCCACCGCTTTGCGGTAAACGGCGTCGTTGTCCCTGCCGGCCGACTGGAAGCCAAGTTGACTGGCAACTTCCCGGGCCCCCAAATTGGAAGTCATGACGATAATGGTATTGGAAAAATCGACCGTCCGGCCGAGGCTGTCCGTCAGGCGGGCATCGTCGAGCATTTGCAGCAGCAGGTCGTGGATTTTGGGGTGTGCTTTTTCTATTTCATCCAACAAAACCACGCCGAAAGGCTGATACCGGACCTTGCCGGTGAGTTGTCCTTCGGGGTTATTGATGTCACCAATCAGCCGATGAACTGCGCCGGCGTCGATGTACTCGTTCATGTCGAAGCGGATCAGTTGGCGGTCATTTCCCAGGAGGCATTTGCTCAGCAGTTTGGCAGCGTGGGTTTTTCCGACGCCGGTTGGGCCAATGAAAAGAAAGGAGGCCAGGGGCTTGTTGCGGTCAGTCAATTTTGCTTTGATCAGATGGACGGCATCGGCCAGGACTTCCACCGCGTAGGGCTGCCCGACCAATTCGCTGGCCAGTAGTTCCCGGATCTCGTCTTTGTCCAGCTTGATTTGCTCATCGAAGATCCTTTCTTCCAGCCCGCTGAAAGCCTTGAACTCCTCTCTGACCTCCGGGGCGTCTATCTTTTTCCGGGAATATTTTGTGGCTAATTGGGTGAGGAGCCGCATCACGCTTCCTGGTAAAGCTTTGTTTTTCAGGAAGTTGCGTTGGATGGTGAACAACTGACTGACGGCCGGAATGGTAATATTGCATTCGTGCTCCACCTCCAGCCGGCGCCTGTTTTCCAAAATGATTTTCATGGAAGTGGCCAGGTCCGGTTCCGGCATCCGGATCACCTGGAAAAGATCGCTGAATCCCCGGTCCGACTCCTGCATGATCTTCCATTCTTCGGGTGTGGCGAGCAGCACCAGTTGCAGGACCCTTTTCTCCAGATAGGGTTTCAATACATTGCTGAGGGTGAGCGAGCCGGATGCCGATTTACCGATCCGCAACAGGGCTACCGGGTTGTCGATCATTATTTTATCCGGAAAATTTTCCCTCGCCTGGGGTTGGGCAACGTAGTTGAGTATGGCTTCAAAACGCTTTTCCCAGTGTCCGACGATGCTCATACCGGCGATGATCCGGTTGGGATTGATGTGCCAGACGTAGTGACGTTTCCAGTATTCACTCATACCCGATTTCTGGTCCATATACCGGTAAACGACCTCTTCCATGAGCGTATGCCTGCCCGTCCCTTCTTTGGCAACCACGACCACGGGAATGTTTTCTTTTTTGAAAACCAGCTCGTATAATTTTTGCACCAATTTGTCCTGGTAGTAGGCCCGGTTGAGACCGTCGGGGTACTCGTTGGTCATTTCGTGGCTCACTTTTTCAATCTCTTCTCCTCCTTCAAAATGTACCTCCTGCCGCAACATGGCCAGAAAACTCGACATGCTTTCCTCTTCAAATACGAACCGGGATTCTTTGACGGGTACTTCCAGTTTTACCGTGGTGATGAACTCTTTTTTGTTGGAATAGATGCCGTTTGGGTTGAAGTGCTCACCCAGATTTTTTTTGTATTCTTTGGTCAATTTCTGAATCGCCTTCAGGGCTGCCGCCGCAATATCCAACCGGCCCTCCTCATCCTTTCCCACCATAAACATAAAATTGCCAAAATTGGGCAGCAGCCCAAACTGCAGCCCCTGGTGTTGAAAGGCCGCGACATGGAAGGGGCCTTTCAGGAAATTGGTGCCAATGCTAAACTCAAAATGGTAGTGTTCCAGTTTGACCTCCGGGGAAAATTTAAACCAAAACAGATTGTCCATGCTGTTGCGGTGCAGCACATAACCTGTAAAACGACGTTTGACCTCCTCTTTGAATACGGAAATGGCTTTGGCGTACCGGCGGTGATTGGCCACCGGGTGTTC
>JBFIJS010000104.1:0-9359 GCA_041600595.1 Saprospiraceae bacterium
GTGGGCCGTCGTGGATATAGGGTGGGCCAGCGGTTTGTAGGGAAACAGGTCCTGCTCACGGATTTCCTCCGGGCTCAGGGTAGAAAGGTATTCGAACGAGGGAACAGATTTAGGTAAACGGGCTACCGGGCCGGCCATGACTGGTTTGCGGTTGCCGGACATCATTACTCCTTTCACGGTTTCTCCACTGAAGTTGAAACGGGCGGCCATGTACTCGTCCACTTTCTTCATCAGGCCTGGTTTCCGATCCTTGTTCATTTTCACCCATTCCTGGAAAGTTTTCATCGGCAGCGTGGGTGATCCAAACGAAGAGCCCGCTTTTCCGAAATAACGCCATAAGTCAAATGGCGTCACATCTCCCTTTTTAAACTCTGGGTAGGGCAATAAATCTACGGTGTAATCAGTGCTGTAAAATTCAGACACATCTTTCGGTTCACTATTTTCCTTTGGCCCGGCGTTGAGATTATCTAAAACATTAAGGTTGGCGGATACTTCACCGGTTGCAGGTATGACCATTTTGGACTCTGACAGCGCCGATGCGGTGTAGATCAATGCTGCGAGAATCAGCCCGGCAAATATTTGCTTGCTAAAAGGAGGGTACATCTTTTTTTTCATTTTCACGAGATTTGAAAGAATCAGACAGCTACTGACTGCCGTTAATTTTGTCTTGAACAGTGCAAGAATAGGGTCAATGTTTGAGGATTTTCTTTGAAATGTGCAGACAGACAGATTGGATGGGCGAACAGGAGGAAATAATTGATAAAATGGATAAATGCCTTTTTTACCAAAACATACCACCCGCCACACCGTACGAAGACTCAGGAATGACGTAGATGTCTGCCTCAGGAAAAGGATTCAACCTGTCTGTGACACTGGTTTGAAATCAAAATTGTTGGATGGTGATGCGGAGATTTTTTGCTTTACTTCACCAAAAACGAGCATCATACCGGGTACCAGGGCACCCAAAGAAGCCGCCAGAGAACCTATCGTAAATGCGCAGTAAAATTTATATTTACAACAAACTTTAGCTGCTATGGCCTTGAAATGTTTAGTGATTGACGACGACCCTTTGATCTGCGACCTGATACAGCATTTCTGCTCAAAGGTCAGGCAAGTCGATTTCTGTTTAGCCGCCGATAATGCCCTGGATGGTTTAAACCTGCTTACGTCCCAACCTTTCGATTTGCTTTTCCTGGACTACAACCTGCCCGATCTGAGTGGTCAATCTTTGCTGGAAATGAAACAAGCCGACACACCGGTGGTGATGGTTACGTCCCACGCATCGTTTGCCGCAGCCTCCTACAATTATCGGGATGTGGTGGATTTCATCGTCAAGCCGATTTCGTTTGAACGCTTTTATCGCTCCATTGAACGGGTGCTGGAAAGGTCGGGAAAGTCAGAACCGCCTGCTTCTCCGGAAAACGATAAAACACTTTTTGTGAAAGATGGAAATAAGTTGATCCGCATTCAGTTTGATAAAATCAGTTTTATCAAATCGGAATCGAATTATGTGGTCTTTAATGTGGAAGATAAACCTGTCATGTCCCTGATTTCCCTGAAAGAACTCGCGACAAAGTTACCGGCTAATTTTGTCCGCATTCACCGTTCATATATGGTCAATATTAACAAAATAGACTTTATTACGGCAGAGGCGGTAGGTGTGAAAAATAATACTTTGCCTATCGGGTCGAAATATAAGTCTGATTTAATGAATAAGGTCACGGAATTATAAAAACATGCGGGCAGAATTTATTTATTATTAAAATTCATAGCTCACGTTTTAAACTCCAGATATAAAAACTCATCGCCTCCTTGACGTCCTCAATAGCCAGACGGTTTAAAATAGCAGCATCTCCACTCAGGGGCGAATCCAGCATCTTCTCAAAAATAGTCAAATTCAGGCGACGTACCGCCGTGATAAGTTTATGGCAAATAGCCGTGTATTTTTTGCGGTCGTTATTTGCTGCTACCGATTCAATTTGTTGAAACATTTTTTCCCAGTCGACAACCAACAGGTTAAGTGCTTTTTTAAATTTAACCTGATCGTGGTCATAATCATTTAAAATATTACTGGTGTCGGGGTGGCCAAATTTATTAACAGCATAATCAAAAGTTATTTTATCCAGCAACGCTCCCGGGCTGATAGGTTTTTGAAAAAAATCCTTAACAGCAGGCATTGCACTGACTTTTAATGCTGTTCGTTCCGTTCCGGAAACAACATAAAGCAACCCTTTTTTAACCAACACCCTTTGCAGGGTTTCTCCGAAATTATTTAATTTTTTATTATTAAAATTAATGTCTGAAATAACAATATCAAAAAGGCTGTCATCTATTTCTTTTAACTCCTCTGTATTGGACACTAAAACTATATTTCCGACCCATTTTTTAAAAATATGTTCATACAAAAACAACACTTGCTCATCATCGTCAATGGCCAGCAAGTGTCCTTTTTTTAAAAGATTATTAAATGTAAAATCATTCGAAACATCGGTGGAGTTGGCCAACGCTTTTATATCAGTAGTTAAATCAAAATAAAAATCAGACCCTTCACCCGGAGCAGATTCGATTCGCAGCGTTGAGGAATACAGTTTTAATAATTGCACCACAATCGGCAGCCCAAGTCCTGCACCTTCCGGAAAATTCTGAACTTGTGTCTCTGCTCTGGTATAGTACCTTTCAACTATTTTATCGACCATGTCTTTTTCAATCCCTACCCCATTATCTTTTACGGAAAACCTGACAACAAAACGGTCTTCTTTTTTTTCGCTGACAGTTATAGTCAGACAAACCTCCCCCAACTCGTTGGTAAACTTTATTGCGTTCATGACAAGGTTATTCACAATTTGTGTCAGCCGTACCGGATCTAAAAAAACGAGATATTGATTTAAAGCCAGATCAATCTCTGTTATTAAATTCACTTTTTTGGCCACTGCATTAAACTTGTGGCTTTTAATAATTTCCTGGATTAATGAGGGAAGAGAGAGCCATTCTTTTTTTAATTGTATTTCTCCGGTATATAATTTTTTAAAGTCCAAAATATCATTGACCAAAGAGAGAAGATTTTTTGAATTAAATTTCAGAGACTCGATAAAGGCTTTCTGGTGACGGGCAGGATTATTATTTTCCAGCAAATGAGTCATACCGATAATGGAGTGAATAGGATTGCGTATTTCGTGACTCATATTTTCCAGAAAGGCATCTTTTTCCTGAATGGCTTGCTCTACTTCTTTTTTTGCTTTTTTCAGATCGGAGAGATTTCTTGAAATAATTGCCGACATTTCTTCGAAGCTTTTAGCCAGTTGCCCAATTTCATCTTTCCTCGAGATAGGTAATTTCGCTGGCGTAAGATTTTTCGGAAACGAGGTCATCGTTTTTGTGATATCCCTCAGTTCTTTTACCTGCCTGCTCATATATATAAAGGCTAAAAAAAAGATAAAAAATGCCAACCCGAATGTAATAGTCAGGCTCTTCTTTCGCCAATCGTAAAATGATTGTAAGATATTCTTTTCATCGGCACCGATGCCGATATATAATTTACTTCCTTCCCGGGGATAATTAAATTCCCGAAACGCATAAAGATTTCCTTCCCTGTTCAGGATGGTTTTATTCTGTCCGGAAAATAATTTTTTCAGAAAATCAATGGAGACCCCAAAATCATTTTCAAACCGGGGTGGCCGTCCATATTCAAACGTAAAAACCTGCTGGGTATCCGGATGGATCAGAAAGTGCCCCGTTTGGTTTAATATTTTCAAATTAAAATTGGGACCGGCCAGCACATCCAACTCTTTGAAAAAACGGCGCAGATCAACATTGATTACCACTATACCCAACAGGTGCGCTCCTTCATAAATAGGAATAGCTGTTCGCAGGGTAGGAATAGGGGGATTCGTGATTTTACCGTATTCCTTATTTAAATCGATAGGCGAGAAATAAATACTGTCTTTGGGGAGCAATATTGTTTCGAAAAAATAATTCCGGGTTCCTTTCTCCTGCAACTTATCCCCCTGCACCAGAAAGGTCTGACCATTTAACCTTTCGGCCCGGATAATTTCCCGGCCATTATTCTCCACACCGATCAAGCGGATTTGTGCATAGTCCGGTTTGCTGTTGATCAAAGCCAGATACTCTTCGGCGAGTAATTTTTTCCTGACACCTTCTCCTTTTTGCCTTTCGGAAAAAAGATAATCTTGCAGGTGAGGGCTGTTAGCCAGGTATATTATATCCCGCTGGACGTCTTGCAGAAACGAACTGAATTTGATATCAACCAGCTCACATGCATGAGCGACTTGTTGCTCGGACGAACGAATTATTTCCTCTGCACTGTTTTTAAACAGTAGGTAGCCCAAGGTGGCCAACCCACCCATGGCGAGAAAGAAGTACACGATGGCATTTTTCGTGGCTAAGGATATGAAATGTTGCCTGCTGATACGAGGAGGAGTTTTGTGTTCAAGGAAATATCCACGGAAACCGCCGGATTATGTTTCATTGAGTTCCCCGCAATATTAGGACATAATGACAAAGTTGTCCCTGTTTGTCAGCATTCAGCGATTGGTCACGAAGTTGCCACCCCTTTGAGCCTGACATCACTATCCACCCAGCCATCCACCAGGTTGATGATGCGGGTACCATATTGGGCATTTTTTTCTGAATGCGTCACCTGAACGATCGTCACCCCCTCATCGTGCAATTCTTTAAACAAGTCCATGATACTTTCACCTTGTGTCGTGTGAAGGTTGCCCGTTGGTTCATCCGCCAGCAGCAATTTGGGCTTGGAAATAATCGCCCTGGCAACACCGACCAACTGCTGCTGCCCACCGGATAACTGGCTCGGAAACAAGTCTTTTTTTCCGACAATATTAAAACGGTCGAGCACGTCGGCCACCATTGATTGTCGCTCCGCCTTTTTCACTTTGCGGTAAAGTAGTGGCGTCTCGATGTTTTCATATACGGTCAGTTCGTCGATGAGGTGGTACGCCTGGAAAACAAAGCCCATGTAATGTTTGTGGAGTTCGTTGCGCTTGCGTTCGTTGAATTTATGAACGGGCTCATCAAAAAAGTGGTATTCGCCACCTGTGGGTTCCTCCAACATGCCGATGATGTTGAGCAGGGTTGACTTGCCGGCACCACTCGGTCCCATGATGGTAACAAACTCGCCTTCCTTTATATTGAGGTTAATATTTCGGAGGACATAAGTTTTGTTGAAACCGTTTTTGTAAAATCTTTCTATTCCGTTGAGGACGATCATTAGTTCCTGGTTAATTGATTAGTGATTAAAATGAATGTTCCAATGTCTTGGCAACGGGCATGCCACCAGTCCAAACATTTGTTTTTCAGAGATTTATGAAATTAAAATTACTGCAACCACGTGCACAGCCGGACAAAAAGCGTTCATAAACGGACAGTCATGTGTTTTGCAAAGGGTGTATTTTTGTCCCGCCCTCCTCAAATCCCTGTCAGCGGATACCTAATGTTGGTACTTCTCGCTAATTTCGCAAAAATATCTAAAGCATGAAGAAAGGGTTTACATATATCGGAATGATCGTTTGCCTGGTGGCTGCCTGCCAACAATCACCCAAAGCTCCCACTGACCAAAAAGAGACTTTGCTCGACGAAATCGCTCAGTTCGAAAAAGTCCTGCTGCAAGAAGGTGATGCAACAAAGGAAAAGGAAACGGCAATGGCAATGGTTGAAAAGTGCGAACAATACGCATCGGCTTTTCCCAACGACAGCGCTACCCCCAACCTGCTTTTCAAAGCTGCTGACGTAGCACGGGGGGCCAAGGACTACGGTAAAGCGGTTCAGCTATGGGGACAACTATGGCGCACTTATCCTGGTCATCCTCAGGCACCAATGGCACTCTTTCTGCAAGGCTTCACTTTCGACAGCGATTTGCAAGACGTTAAAATGGCGTCTAAATATTACACGGAATTTTTGGGAAAATACCCCGAAGACTCTCTGGCGGCGCAGGTAAAACAGTTGTTACAGGTAGTTGAAACGTCCCCATCCGATTTGATAAAACAGTTTGAAAAAAACAGTAAACAGGACTAAAAATGCCGGCACCGGGTTTTCCCCTTTTCGGTAAACTGCAAACAAACCGTTAAAGTCAAACCAAATGTCCGTTTATTATCAACCATTACAGGCATTTCATCTTTTTAGGTCTTTATTTTGTTCCTTCCCTTATGAACATTAAAATCATATCAACAATGAGACTAATACTTTCTTTCCTTTTGACACTTCTTTTTTCAGCCCAAATAACCGCCCAGGGCATTGATTTTTTTCACGGAACCTGGAAAGAGGCTTTGGCTGAGTCCAGGAAAACGGGCAAGCCGATCTTCGTCGACGCTTATGCCAAATGGTGCGGCCCTTGCAAACGAATGGCTAAAACCACCTTTATGGATAAAACGGCTGGTGAATTTTTCAATGAGAAGTTCATCAATATGAAGATTGATGCAGAGGAAAACGAAGGCAGGGATTTCCGTAAAAAATATCCTGTATCTGCCTTTCCAACTTTATTTTTTATCGATGAAAAAGGCGAAGTGCTGCACAAAGTGGTAGGCGGGCAAGACGTAAAAGGACTCATCAGCAATGCCGAGCTGGCACTCCGTAAAGTGGACTACAGCCGCGAGTACGCCAAAAAATATGAAGAAGGTGAGCGCGACCCGCAGTTCATCTATGAATACGTAAAATCACTCAATAAGTCTAACAAACCAAGCCTCAAGATTTCCAACGACTATCTGCGTACACAGGACGACCTGACCACTGAATTCAACCTTCGGTTTATCCACGAAGCAGCGGTTGAAGCCGATTCCCGCATTTTCAAAATGATGATCGAACACCAAACAGCCATCGGAAAGCTGGTCGGTCTCAACGCTTTGCAGGAGCGTATTGAAATGGCCTGTCAGAACACTGCTGCGAAGGCGATTGAATTTGAATTTGAAGAACTACTCCTGGAGGCCAAGGATAAAATGAAGCAAAACTACCCCGCCAAAGCTGATGCTTTCGCCGCAAAAGCCGACCTCGATTTTTACAAAAAGGTTTACAATGCCGAAAAATACGGACAAGCCTGCGCCGATTATGTTGACCATGTTGCCAGTGGAAATCCAAAAGAATTGGACAACCTGGTCAAGGATATGCTAAGTAATTTCCCCGACCACGAAGGTTGTTTGAAAATGGCCGAAAAATTTGCCAAAGAAGCGGCCGACAAGAGCAACGACTACAATCACCACCTGACCTATGCACTTGTCCTCGACAAAAACGGTAAGACTAAACAAGCTAAAAAAGCAGCCAAATCTGCCCTTGAACTGGCCAAAGAGGCTGGCGGTGGAGCAGAGCAAATGGTACAGAATTTCATCCAACAATTAGAAAGTTAAACCTCCGGACGTCATCGTATCATTGTTTCATTGTCCGGAAAGGCACTGCGACGAAGACAATGTAGAGATGGGACCGGGACGCAAAAAATAACCATGAAAAGTATCCTTCTGATATTAGCCTTCTCTTTCCTGCTCGGGAACAACGTTTACTCACAAGGTATCCAGTTCGACAAGGGAGAATGGAAAGAAGTTTTGGCAAAAGCTAAAAAAGAAAACAAACTCATCTTTGTAGATGCCTACGCCACATGGTGTGGCCCCTGCAAAATGATGGATCGTGATGTATTTTCTCAGGAAAAAGTAGGTGAGTACTTCAATACCCAATTCGTCAATGCAAAAATTGACATGGAAAAAGGAGAGGGAATCAAGCTTGCCCGCAGCTTTGGCGTGATGGCCTACCCTACTTTGATATTTGCCAATGGCGATGGTGAGGTCGTTCACCGTTCTGTCGGATACCATGACTCAGACCAACTTATCGAATTGGGGGAAGCTGCCCAGGATCCTTCCAGAAATATGGGGAGTATCGCTGCCAAGTACGACCAGGGTGACCGCTCACCGGAATTACTCTACAGACTTGCCCTCACCAAGCTTGACGCCATGGACGGCACTTACGAGCAGGTGGCGGAAGAATATCTCAAAACACAAAAAAACTGGAACACTAAGGAAAACCGGGAATTCATTTACCGAATGGTGAATGATCTTGATTCTGACATGGCCAGGCACATTGTGAATCACAAAGAAGATTATGAGGAGCACCTGGGCGAACGGGCAGTGTCGGGCAAAATAAATGAGCTTGTGCAGAATCAGGTGGCCCGGGCACAAAGCGAGGCAGACCTGAAAAGCATCGAAGAGCTCTATGCCAAACTGTACCCCTCTCAAGGCGAGGAAATGGCTGGTCGGCTAAAAATGGGCTATTACGCGCAAAAAGAAGACTGGTCTGGCTTTGCCAAAGCTACCAACGTACACTACAAAAAATACCCGGCACAAAACTGGGATGAACTGAATGAATATGCCTGGATTTTCTACGAGGAGGTACAGGAGAAAAAGCTGTTGAAAGCGGCAGTCAAGTGGGCCAAAAAATCCATTGCACTGGAAAGCAATTTTTACAACAACGACACGCTGGCTGCTTTATACTACCGCCTGGGTAAAAAACGGAAAGCTCTGACCTCCGCAAAAAAGGCTGTTTCAATGGCAAAGGCAGCGGGTGAAGACCATTCTTCCACCGATGCATTGATTGAGGAAATCAAAAAAATGTAGGCTTGGGTTGCTTTTTAAAAGGATAGTCCTGTTGCCAGGCAAGCAGGTCGGATTATTTCTTAACGACAGGGTCATCGGGCCGGTTTGCCATTTTCTGGATGGCATCAATGATATGATCAAGCGCCGGCGGATATTCCAGGTATTTGGTATTGAGGTTGTCTTTGCCCCAAATCGCAACGGTGATTACTTTCTTCAAGTCGCCATAAGTTATTGATAACCGAAGCGGTATTGGTTTCGGTTTCTGGCTCTTCCGTTTCATACAAACCGGATCTGTGCAATCGTAGGCACGCTCCATTTCGAAGAAGCCTTGTTTCACAACGTAGTCGGCGAACATTTCCAACTCCAGCCGGGGAATGTATTTTTTGGTAACGATCAAACCGTGCTGGACGCTCTGAAATTCCTTTATCAGCCTTCCATCAGATTTCACGAGGATAAAGTCTTTCAGCACGGGGTCAATGCCCCCGTAATAGCCACCCCCGATCAATTCGATGCTGATGTAGGTCGGATTTTCTTCTGGCAGGTAAATGTCCCGGAGTTTGTTTTTTCGGAAAATCCTTGAGAGAAGTCCACGCCTTTTTTTCCGGGTTTTTGCTACCGGTGCATTAGGATCTTCGGCCTCTACGAGAACCTCTGGCAGTTCATTATCCGGTTTTGGAAAAGGGGAATTTTTACTGTCAACCTTTACGAAGTGGTATTGATGCGTGCCTTTACTATTAGGCTGGGTAAACTCCAAAA
>JBFIJS010000105.1:0-9324 GCA_041600595.1 Saprospiraceae bacterium
ATCCAATTGGCTGAATGTCGGTCATATCCCGCAGCGCATGGGGACGCAGCATCCGAATATTTCTCCGTATGGGGATATATTTAGAACAAAGGATAAAAAGGAAATAGTGATGGCCGTGGGCACGGAAAAACAATTTGCGGATTTATGCGAAATATTGCATTTGCCCGAATTGAAAAATGACGCAAGATTTAATAAAAATAGCGAGCGGGTAAAAAACAGACATGAATTAATAAAAAAATTGCAAACCGGTTTTTCCAATTTTGAGCAGGCATATTTATTACATACATTTAAAATAAAAAAAGTACCCGCCGGAATTATCCGCAATATGCAGCAGGTCTTTGAAATGCCCATTGCGCAGGAAATGATTTTGGAAAATAAATATGGTGGAAAATGCGTGCGGACGGTAGCATTTGATATAAGTTGAAAAATATTACTAATGTTTATTACTGCGTAACAAAAGTTTCTTTAAAATTTCACTGATTCATGTGGGCCGAGCAGTCTGATGCCTCAAAGCGAGATGAATCCTCCGGCCCACTTGCATGAAAGAAAAATTAAAGCAAATTTAAATTACACGGTATTTATATTTATGACAATAAGTTTTTTGTAACATCCAAATAGTGTTCAGGCGCTTATAATAATTAAAACTATAAATCCTCCTCAACCCTCTCAACCCTCTCAACCATTCTCAACCCTCTCAACCATTCTTCAATACTTCACACAAACATTTTTCGCTTCCGTAAAAAACCGCAGCGCTTCGGTTCCACCTTCCCGCCCAACACCGGAGTTTTTCACCCCGCCGAAAGGTGTCCGCAGATCCCGTAACAGCCAGCAATTGATCCAGACGATTCCTGCTTCGATCTTTTCCGCCATCCGGGTTGCCCGACGGATATTGGAGGTCCAGATGGTGGAGGCCAGTCCGTATTGCACGCCATTGGCGAGGGCCAGCGCTTCCTCTTCCGTATCAAATGGTTGCAGGGTAATCACCGGGCCGAATATCTCTTCCTGATTGGTGCGGCAGTGGTTGGGCAGCCCTTCCACGATGGCCGGACTGAGGTAGTAGCCGCCATCCAGTTCGCCGCCGGGTGAGACTGGCTCGCCCCCGCAGAGGATGGTGCCGCCTTCTTCTTTGGCGAGATCGAGGTAACCCATGACTTTCTCCCGGTGCTGTTTGGAAACAAGAGAGCCTTGTGCGGTGTCATTGGCAAAAGGGTCGCCGACTTTGAGCGCTTTGGCCCGTTTTACCAACTCGTCCCGGAACTTATTATAGATCGGCCTTTCGATGTAAACCCTTGATCCACAGAGGCAAATCTGTCCGTTATTGGCAAAGGAGGAGCGGAGGGTTGTGCTGAGGGCTTCCTCAAAATCGCAGTCGGCAAAAATGATATTGGGGTTTTTGCCGCCCAGTTCGAGCGACAGTTTTTTAAACATCGGCGCTGCCGTCCGGGCAAGAATGCGCCCGGTAGCCGTGCCGCCCGTGAAAGATATAGCTTTGATGTTAGGGTGTTCCACGATGGCTTGTCCCACCTTCGGGCCAAGGCCATGGAGGATGTTCAACACGCCCGGTGGCATCCCCGCTTCGATGGCTATTTCGGATAAAAGATAGGCCGTCATCGGGGTGATTTCGGAAGGCTTGGCAATGACGCAGTTGCCCGTGGCAAGTGCCGGGGCTATTTTCCAGGTAAATAAATACAATGGCAAATTCCACGGAGAAATACAGCCCACCACACCAATGGGCTGGCGCAGTGTATAGTTCACGGCCACCCCCTCCATCTGGTGCGAAGTAGAGCTAAAGTGCAAAATGGCTGTGGCAAAAAAACGGATATTGGCTTCAGCCCGCGGGATATCCACCGAGCGGGACAACGATATTGCTTTCCCCGAATCCCGGCTTTCCGCTTGTGCCAGTGCTTCTTTTTTTTCGGCAATCAGATCCGCCATTTTGTTCAGTATGCGGTAGCGTTCCTGCACGCCACAGGCCGACCATTTGGGGAAGGCTTCCTTTGCTGCTTCTACCGCAGCGTCCACATCCGTGGTGTCGGAGTCGGGGATGAGGGAATATACTTTTCCGGTGGAGGGGTCGTAATTATCGATATATTTTCCGGAATGAGGTGGAAGGTGTTTTCCGTTGATGTAGTTGGCTATTTTTTGCATGGCAATCAATGGTTGGGCTGGTTTGATGGTTCTGGGGAATTACTTATGAAAACGTATAAAGAAGGTATTAGGATCAACTCACGACTTTCAATATCTCTTTTACCTTCCTCGCCTTCTTTTTCGCATTTTCCAAATCCGCATCCAGTACTGTCACGTGTCCCATTTTCCGGTAAGGCTTTGTCGTGGTTTTTCCGTATAAATGCACTTTCACGCCTTCCATTTTCAGGCACTCCTCCAATCCCTCATAATTCACCGGGCCAGTGAAACCGGGTTCGCCCAGTAAATTGACCATGACGGAAGCGGTTTTCATTTTAGTGCTTCCCAGCGGTAGATTTAGAATGCCCCGCAGGTGCTGTTCGTATTGCGAAGTATAGCAACTGTCGATGGTGTGGTGACCACTATTGTGTGGGCGGGGTGCTACTTCGTTGATTAACAACTCGCCGTTTTTTGCTAAAAATAATTCGACGGCAAGCAGCCCGCAAAGACCGTAGGCATTAATGGTTTGGATGGCTAATGCTTCCGCCTGTGCGGCTATTTTTTCATCGAGCCCTGCCGGGCAAACGAGAAATTCGACGAGATTAGCCACGGGATTAAATTCCATGGCGACCGGGGGAAAGGCTTTTACTTCGCCGCTTTCATTGCGGGCGACGACGACGGCAATTTCCACTTCAATGTCCACCATTTCCTCCACCATCGAGGGGACGTCCATTAACAGATCCAGGTCAGCGGCTGATTTGATGACGGCAACACCTTTTCCGTCGTACCCGGCCTCCCGAGATTTTTGCACGAATGGAAATTTTAATTTACCGGCATTAATGGCATTTAATATGTCCGATTTATTTTCCCATAAATTAAATGACGAGGTCGGCAAATTATTTTTTTTGTAAAATTCTTTTTGCAGCCCTTTGTCTTTGATGATATTCAGTGCAGTGGGCGAGGGGTGGACCTTTTTGCCCTCCGATTCCAGCTTTAACAGGGCCTCGGTATTGACGTGCTCGATCTCGATGGTCAGCACATCGACCTGTTTGCCGAAGGCGTAAACATCTTCGTAATTTTTAAAATTACCCTCCACAAAGTGGGAAACGACCGGTCCTGCCGGAAATGTTTTGGAGTCGTCGAGGGCCCAGGTGGTCAGGTCCCAGTTGTGGGCAGCGAGGGCCATCATTTTGCCGAGTTGCCCGCCACCCAGCATGCCTACTTTTAATTCGTTGATCTTCATGCGGGCAAAGGTAAAAAGGTGAGGGGATTTTTCACTAAAGGGATGGCTGTGGCAATTATCATTATTTTTGTGAAATACTACGAAAAACATGACCTACTTCTGTCCCCAATGCAACTCCATGCACGAACGCTGGCCTGCCCTCATTTTTGAGGCTCCTGATTTTTATACACAACTGTCGCCGGAGGAAAAGAAAAGCGCTACGCTTACTCCCGATCTGTGTGTTATTCCGCACGGCGACCAGACCGACCGGTTTATCCGCTGCGTAATGCACCAAAAGGTGAACGACCATTGTCAGGATCTGGAATATGAACTGTGGGTGAGCGTGAGCGAAAAAAACTTTCAGGATTTCGTGGACCATTTGGGTGACCCTTTATACAAAATCCAATATTTCGGCTGGCTGTCGAACAAGCTTCCGGAGTATGACCAATTTCATTGGGTGAAAATGCACATCGCTGTAGATAAGGTCGATCGTCAACGCCCTAAAGCTTTTGTGCAAGTGGTCAACGATCCGGAAATTCCGTTGGTGCGGGATTATTTTCAAGGCATCTCCCTGGAAGCAGCCAGGGCGAGGTTGGATAAATTGACCGGGAAGTGATCGGTTCCTCCGGCATGGTCACCACCCGGGCGGGCACTGCCGACTTTTCCATGGTTTTGGCGGAAAAACGAGATAAAATGTGGTGAATGAATGCGCCGGGAAAGCAATTGGAGAAAATATGAAAGGCCGTCGAGAGGATAACCGACGGCCTTTTTCAAACCTGTGCCAGGGGTAATCCCTGCCAGAGGTGCGTTATATTTTACAGAAAGGCTGACAAATATAGTTCATTAAGCCTTGAATGTCAAGTGGATAGCTTTTTTTTGCCGTTATTTCCGGCCCTGAACAAAAGGAGAAAAACGGAGCTAAGAGTAAAAAATATATTCCCCGTCCCTGTGTGTCTAACTTTTTGTACACGTGACTCAGCCCGTCTTAAGCAAATTTTGCAGCAGGATTTCCTTTTTCAAGACTACTTGTAGTTCTTCAAAATCATCTTCCTTGACGGACAATTTTGGATTGGCCAGGCCAAACTCCGCTTCATCGTAACTGAATAGTTTCCATTTGCCAAATTGGTATTCCAGGGCGGTCAGGTTTTCCACCCAGTCGCCGGAGTTGAGGTAAGTCACCCCTTCTTCCTGGCGCACTTGTGGTTTGTGTATGTGTCCGCAGATCACATATTGATAGCCTTTTTCTTTGGCCATCTGAATGGCGGTTTCCTCAAAATCGCTGATAAACCGCACGGCCTCTTTGACCCGGTTTTTCACTCTACCCGCAAACGACATGCGGGGCATGTGAAGCCTCGCCCGGACATTGTTGATAAAACGGTTCATCCTGATGAGCCAGTCGTACCCTCTGCCACCGAGCCGGGCAATGAACGGCGAGTATTGGATAAAGAGGTCGAAGACGTCTCCGTGGAAGATCCAGATGTTTTTCTCTCCCTGTTGTAAAATTAATTTATCCCGGAGGTGGATGTTGCCCATCGAGAAATCGGAGTACCGGCGCAGGGCATCGTCATGGTTGCCGGTGATATAGTACACTTTAGTGCCCTGATCGGCCATTTTCAACACCTTTTGAATGACTTTGATGTGCTCTTTGGGAAAGTAGTTTTTCTTAAACTGCCAGATGTCAATGAAATCGCCGTTGAGTATCAGTATGTCAGGCTTGATGCTTTTCAGGTAATTGAGCAGTTCTTTGGCGTGGCACCCATAAGTGCCCAGGTGGACATCAGAAATGATAGCTATTTCGAGTTCCCTTTTCATAAACGGGTTGGGCTTGGTAATTTAACTGGTTGCCAGGCGGACTCGCTCGGGCCGTAGTATTGGTTGGTTCGGACGATGGTTTTTCGAAGCGTTCTTTCCAATACGGCCGCAAGTTGCAGCCATAGTGTAAATACTGAGTAAAGTACTGATTATTAAAAAATTAACTATTCAGAAAAAAGGCAAGCGTTGCGTTGATAACTTGTCGGGAAATGGATAGCCGGAAAGAGAAATTTATCATGGCAGCCGGTAGGCAACGCCATTTCCGAAAGACTCATAAGCGGCGGAACAGGTCAATGCCAAAGGGACTGTCTGTCGGCTGGCCCTTTCCGGAAAAGAGCGGGCCGTAGGAGACACGACCATCAAATGGCTGCTCATTTGATTATGTTAAACCGAGGGCGTCGTCCCATCAATTTTCCGGTTGGCTTGTTTCTTTTTCGGTGGTTGACATTAATTTTCTAAAATAAAGCACTCGATTATCAATTGAACCATTACTCTTGGACATACGTGGCAGGTGGAGGTCGCAACATTCCCGTTGGTTTGTACCACAGTAGTACAAAGGGGCATCTCGTCATATATGTAGGCCAAAAAATATCAACGATCGACTTCAATGTCCTCGACTCAAAGGAGTACACTTTTTTCATTGATAATGAATTTTGCCGGATCAAACTGGAGCGCCGGGGTGACCAGATGTATTATTTTTTTGAAATAGACAAAACTGCCGACACCCCTATGAACCGGGCCAGATGGGCAATGGAACGAAAATTTTTGCAGCAGATGGTGATCGGCCTGGTCGTATTTCTGGCGCTGGCTTTAAGTTTTGCTTTTTTTCTGAACCAACAAAAAACGCCGGGCCTGGCCGATGCCGAAAAACTCCTTGCCGCTCAGGGCGTAGAAACCGTAGCCAAGGTGACCGTAGCTCCCGGTGAACAGCAACCCGACATTTCCTATCATTTTGTGGCCAGCAATCAAGGGTATTCTTCCCGGCCGGCCGGCCATTCCGCACCTTTGGTGATGTTGAAAAACGGGATGCCGCTGGAATCAGGCGATGAGTTTGTGGTCTTGTATGTACCCAACAACCCGTCGGTCAGCCGTATTGACTTTGAGCGGCCCACCAACCGACAGATCGAAACGTATCAAAAACGAGCCACCGAAAAACACCTATTCCTCCATCCCGATGCAGACCGGTCGATGGTCAGCTGTCTGGTCAAAACGGCCTTCGACCTCGAAGGGATCGGCGGGCTCGCCAAATTCTATTTTCAAAATGTCTCACCGGCCGACAATCCTACTCACAACCAGAACAGCTATTTTCGCCTGATCCGCAGCTTGCCTTTTCAGAAAAAAGTGGAAAAAAACTGTTGGTAGTAAAAAGTCAGGTCATGTGTGGTGATGCCCGGCCGCTTAATTTTGCTCCGCTGTGGCATTGCTAACAGCGAAGCAAAATAACTACCTTTGCCACCGCTTAAAAAAAAGGCCGGAGAACAACCTGTAAATGAATGCTGGTCTTGCAGACAAAACTCATCATCAGAACTTATCTTTCATTGATTTGGAAAAATTAGCACAACATATCGAGGCTTTGATATTTGCCACCGACAGTCCGGTTTCGTTTGATGAAATAATGGAATGCCTGGAACTGACTTTTGAAACGCCTTTTGCTGCAGAAGATGTCGAGCAGGCCATCGAACAGGTGAGAAGCCGCTTTCAACAGGAGGAGTCAGCCATTGAGCTGGTGGAGATCGGCGGCGGGTTTCAGTTTATGACCAAAGGGGCTTATCACGGCGTTATCGCTACCTGGCTTAAACAAACGACCAACAAGAGGCTCTCCAAAGCGGCCCTCGAAACGCTTTCCATCATTGCCTACAAACAGCCCGTTACCAAAAGCGAGGCCGAAGCGATCCGCGGAGTCAGCTGCGATTATTCCCTGCAAAAACTTCTGGAGAAGGAACTTGTTTCCATTGTGGGCCGGAGCGACGGGCCGGGCAGGCCTTTACTCTACGGGACCAGTTCTAAATTCATGGACTACTTTGGCTTGAAAAACCTGAAAGACCTGCCACAACCCAAAGATTTCCGCAATCCCGACAACGAAATCGGTGAGCGGGCACCGGTGGACGAAGAGGTGGACGGCCATTCGGACAGGCCAACCCAACCCAGGGTTCGAATTCCGGTACTTTCGGAAAAAACCGCCGATGGTATTGCCGGTGCGATCGAAGCCGCTATGGTATTTGATGTCGGGAACTACGACCACCAGGAAGAGGAATAAAACACGGTTTTTTAGTAAAACTCAAAACCAGGATTATGGATGCAGTAGATAAACCATTAGTAAACAGAGTGGCTGCCAGCGGGCTGATCACTTTAAACCTTGAAGATTTCTTTCCCAAAGAGGAATTGGCTACATTTGACCTGAAGGACTACCTTTTTATGGAAATGATCCTGAAAGAAAAGGACTTCAGGGCAGCGTTGGCTGAGCATGACTGGCAACCCTACGAAGGAAAAAACCTGGTGGTTTTTTGTTCGGCCGATGCAATCATCCCGGTATGGGCTTATATGTTGGTAACGGCTTATGCAGCCCCCTTTGCCAATAATGTTTTTCAGGGCACGCCCGATGAATTTTACAAAATGGCCTTTCAGCAGGCTCTGGCAACGGTGGATGGAAAAAAATATGAGGATCAGCGGATTGTCATTAAAGGTTGCAGCAACAAACCAGTACCACCTTCGGCTTATGTGGAATTGACACGAAAATTGCAACCTTACGTTAAAAGCATCATGTACGGCGAACCCTGCTCCACGGTGCCCATTTTTAAAAAGAAAAAATAAAGATCAAATTACCTCCCAACCAATTTCCCCACATCTGAAGACGGTCTGAAAGATCTTTGTCGAATCCGCAGCAGAAACCAATTTTTGAACCTGTCAAAAATTCAGCCTTCCTCCACTGCGGCACGAAATGAAATCCAACTTTAACAATGTGAAAATTTACCTATGAGAAATTCTGTGAAATATTTCCTGTCCTTCCTGGTTGCTTTTGCCAGCGTGGCCATTTTTGCTTCCTACAAAACAACCCCTTCTGCCAACCCTGTCGGTCCGGTGGCGAGCGAACGTTCGCTCATCATCCCCTTTGTTGATGCGACGGACGAATACTGGTTTGCCGGGGAGCGCATTCCTACCGAAAACTTTGATGTGCGGGAACGGCTCGAAAGGGAGTTGATCGTCAATACGTACTACCACACTTCCACCATTTTAAACCTGAAAAAAATGACCCGGTATTTTCCGGTCATCGAACCTATCCTGAAAGAATATGGTGTGCCGGACGATTTCAAATACCTGGCGGTGGCGGAAAGTAGTCTGAGCAACGCTACCTCTCCTGCCGGCGCCAAAGGATTTTGGCAGTTTATGAAAGGAACGGCCGGCGATTACGGGATGGAAGTAAATTCCGAAGTAGATGAACGCTACCATTTGGAAAAAGCGACCCGGGCCGCCTGTCAGTATTTAAAAAAATACCGGGAGCGGCTGGGTAGTTGGATCAACACGGCAGCAGCCTACAATATGGGGCCGACGGGTCTGCAAAACGAAATGGCCCAGCAGAAATTTGACAATTATTTTGATCTCAACCTGAACGAAGAAACGGGACGTTATGTGTTTCGGATTATCGCTATCCGGGAAGTGCTGCAAAACCCCGAAAAATTCGGTTATGATATTCCCGCCGAAGAAAAGTATGCACCACTCAATGATTTTGCCGTCGTCTCCATCGACGAGCCAATTGCCAGCCTCGGTGATTTTGCCAAAAAATACGGCACGACCTACCGCTTGTTAAAAGTGTATAATCCCTGGCTGTTGAGCCACAAGCTGTCCAATACCAAAAGAAAGACCTACGAAATAAAAATACCTAAGCCAAATTGACTTCTATCATAGATAGCACATGCCGATTTATTGCTGTTATATCGAAATCGGGATATTAAAAAAGCAGACGAAGTTGTATTCGTCTGCTTTTTTAATTTTAACAAATAATTATTTTTAACAGTTTTAATTTTTTTTTGAAATTACACCATTTGGTAAATGGTGCCGATTCTCCGGTGCCGGGTTTATGGTTTTAAAAAAGCTTGGTCTGACGATATTTTAATTAGAAAAAAATCTATAAAGACGATTTAAAATGAATTCATTTAAAAATAAAACAG
>JBFIJS010000106.1:0-9285 GCA_041600595.1 Saprospiraceae bacterium
CGATGTGCAGATGCGGGTCATCGAACAGATGAACGGCAGCCCCCGGTTCATCGCTATGGATACCATGAATTTTTGGATGGACATCGCTCTGGACCGGCTGAAAGAGGTGTTGAAAAAAATTGACTGCCTCATCGTCAATGATGAGGAAGCCCGCCAGCTCAGCGGTGAGCACTCGCTGGTAAAAGCCGCCAGCAAAATTCTGGACATGGGCCCCCGCTACCTCGTGATTAAAAAAGGAGAGCACGGCGCCCTGTTATTTTACGATGGAGATATTTTCTTTGCTCCGGCATTACCACTGGCGGAAGTATTTGATCCGACCGGTGCCGGAGACACATTTGCCGGAGGCTTCATTGGCTACCTGGCCCAAACCAGTGATCTTTCTTTCGAAAATATGAAACGGGCGGTCATTTTCGGATCGGCCATGGCTTCTTTTTGTGTAGAAAAATTCGGTACAGCGCGGCTGCAGGAGCTCAACCACATCGACATCAAAAACCGCGTCAACCAGTTTGTACAACTGGTTAATTTTGACGCCAGGCTCTGATAGGTTCCTGACGGTAGACGGGCTTTACGGTTATCTGTGAATAATGATTTTTTCACTGAATTTTTTTAATCCCTGCTCCAGGATAACAATATAAGTGCCTGTCGGCAAATGACTTACGTCCATTTTGGTAGTCCCCGGGCCCTGCTCCGAGTAATGAAGCTGCCTTCCAAATATGTCGTACACCGAGATGTTTGTTTTTTCCGAGACGATTACCCGCAATTCATCTGAGGAAGGGTTGGGGTAGATCCGGGCGGACGGGTCATTTTTTGAAAATGTTTCCACGCTGGTCGTCGTGCCGTTGGTAGTGAGGGGCGACCGGAAGAGTGTCAGCCCACCGCGATCGTTGCCGACCACGGCATCCAAAAATCCATCGTTGTCCAGGTTGGCGAATGCAATACGGGAAGCGCTTCCTTCCCGCAGGCCGTCCCATTCTTCTTCCAACATGTCGAACGCTCCATGATCGAGGCTGTCCGGGTTGATCAAATACCGTTTGATCCAGCCGCGAAACGAGCCCGAGATGAGGTACATGGTGTCACCAAATTCGACAATATGGGGCTGCGTATATCCCACGGTGCTGCCGATGGGCTGGGTATTGATTTTTCCAAAAAAATCGTTGTTGGGAAACTCCTCCGCAACGGGATGGAAAACGGGGTTTGACGGGGTGCCGGTATTAGGGAAATAATTGACGGTGCCTTTTAATTCACCGACGATCAGATCCTGGAGCCCGTCCCGGTTAATATCATGAATAAAAGGGGTGGCTATCTGTCCTACGTTGATATTTTTCCAGTTGAAAACAATCGGCCCGAATTGCATGGGCGCACCGGCGCCGGCGATGTTCTCGGCATAGTGCAAGTGGCCCCAACGGTCGCCCAGTAACAGGTCCTGATCACCATCGCTGTCCAGATCGCCGAATGCCGGGGTGAGGGTATTGAGATCGGGCGAAAATTGGCTGAGTCCGAGCCAGTCACTGTCAGCCCATTCGAATGCCGGCTCGTTTTCGGTGCCAATATTTTTCAATAAAAAAAGAGCCGACACCTCCCCCTGGTCGGTCCAGAAGTAGCGGTTGCCAGCGACGATATCCAGCAAGCCGTCGGCATTTACATCCACAAAGACCGGACTGGCGCCGGTGCCAAAATCGAGCATCGTTTCTCCCAAAAAATCTTTTTGCACCAGGTTGAAGACCGGCCATTCAGCGGTGCCGGTGTTTTCGTAAAACCAGGCTGTTTCCCGGTCTGGCGTTTGCCATATTTGGTTGGGGGAAGCCAGGAGATCGCCGGCGCCGTCGTCATTGATGTCGAGGTAAAAAGGCGCACAGAAAAAAGGAATGTCAATGGAGGTATCGTAAGCGGGAAACATGGTATCCTGTTCTGTTACCCAGGCGTTGTCGGTGTCGCCGTTGTTTTTTCCGTAAATAATGTGTCGGCTGATTAAGTCACCGTAAAGGATTTCTTTATCTCCGTCGTTGTCCTGATCAAAAGTACAGAGGGTCGTGCCTCCGTGCACCGCAAGGCGGTCGTCGGCACCGGTGGGAGAGGAAAAGAAGGCACAGAGGTTGGGATCGAGGCTCGTGGATAAAGCGGAGGCATTGGGGAGGAGGCCAAATCGTCCCCAGCAATCGTCGGCCAGTTCGTAGCGCAGGGAATCCGCCGTCAGCCCGCTTTCGATGGCTGTATTTTTAAAAAAATGGACCTTGTCGCCCGTGATATTTACCGTCAAAAAGTCCAGATCACCATCGCCGTCCAGGTCATCGAGTGCGGGGTAGTCGGTATTCAGGTAAATAGGGATGCTCTCTACCGCCGTGTCTCCGGTCGAGTAGGGGATGACGTCGTGTGCGTTTTCGGGAAATGCAACTTTATCGAAAAATAACAAGCCATTTTCCCGCCGGCCGGTGTACGCCCTGATCCCTCTTTGCAACTCATCGTAGGCGGAGCAAAATAAATCGATCGTGCCGTCGAGGTTGTAATCCCGCATCAATACGAAGTACCGCACATAGGGAAAATTTTTGAGCCACTGCCGGGAGTACTTGTAAACCGGCATGCCGTTGTTGTCACCCACACGAATAAAAGAAAGGTGTATGTCGCCGGTTCGGTCGAAGGCGTAAAGGTCGTTCTGGCCGTCGCCGTTTATATCAAATGATGCCCACTGGGGGGCGTTCATCCCGCCGGTCCAGGGGTTGGTCAGGGGCTGCCCGTTTTTGAAGACGGGGACATCCATCAACTGGAAGTGCTGACCAATCGAAAGAGAAGGAGAGGAGAGCAGAAAAAACAGCCAAAAAATAAGCTTACCGACGTTGTGGTCACGATTTGTTTTTTCCATTTTCAAATGTCCCCTGCAAGGTTTTCGATGCGTGTTGTGTAGACAAAAGTGTAGGCAAAAAATGGCGCTGCATGCGAAATGCAGCCCGATCTTTTGCATACAACAGGTGCCCCGCCGGGGCGATTGTCCGGTTTATTTTATCAAAGTCAGATCCCCTTTAAACAGTCGTACGACCCCATCGACAAACTCCACTTCCACCACGTAGGCAAAGACGGCAGGGTCGAGTTCTTCGTTCCGGTAACTGCCATCCCAACCAAAAGACGGGTCGTTGGGGGGGAAATCGTAAAATTCATAAATGACTTCGCCCCAACGAGAAAAGATGCGGAACGAATTGATCTTACTGACGATGTCGGGTTTGCTGAAAACTGTGAAAAAGTCATTGATCCCGTCGCCGTTCGGACTGAATGAATTGGGGATATAGATGCTCCGCTCTTTGCGTACCAGAACCAACACATCGGCACTTGCTTCGCACCCTTTTTCATCGGCGATGGTGAGGTAATAAGTGGTGGAATTCTGTGGCGATGCCGTGGGATTGGGACAATCCAGACAACTCAGTGTGGAATCCGGAGCCCAATCATAGGTAAAGACCAAACCACTGGGCGTCAGCGGTTGCAGGATGATGGTTTCTCCTAAACCAATGCTGAGGTCATCCTGAAAACCAACCACGACATTATTGGCCACGTCCAGGGTAATGTAGGAAGTAGAGTCGCAGCCATTGGCTCCCACATAAGTCTCGGAATAGGTACCAGCAGCCGAAACAACCTCTCCGAAAATAACGGCCGATTCGCCCTCGCACACTTCGATGGAGGCAAAGGTTTCCACTGAAGGTATCGGGTCGAGTGCTGTTACGGTCAGCATGGAATCGCAACCGATGGCATTGGTCAGTATAAAATTCTGGCTGCTTCCGGGGGCTATCTCGATGCCGTTGTAAAAAAGTGTTTCGCCTTCGCAGCCCTGTAACGTAACTGTACCGGTGGAGCCCGGCAATTCTTCCACCGTTACTGTGACCATAGAATCGCAACCATTGGCGGCCGTCAGTACAATGTCCGTCACCGAACCTGCCAACAGGGACTGGCCATTGTAAACAACGGATTCGCCGGTGCAGGCAACCAGTTGTTCCGCTCCGGTTTGCGGCAGCAATTCATTGACCGTAACGGTCAGGATCGAATCACAGCCCTGGCTGGAGGTGAAGGTGAAATCCGTCACCGAGCCCGCTAACAGCTGCTGTCCGTTAAATGATACCGTTTCGCCCGTGCAGGCAGCGAGGTCGAGCGATTCCGTTAATACCAGGACTTCTTCGACCGTTACGATGACGATCGAATCACAACCGTTGACGGTAGTCAGGTCAAAATTGGTAACCGTCCCCGGGGCCAGGTTTTGCCCGTTGTAGGAAACAGTGGTTCCGGTACAGGCCTCCAGGCTCACCGGGATGGAATAGGTTTCCCATCCGGTGACCGTGACCGTGACGACCGAATCGCACCCGGCCGCAGTGGTTAATTTGAAATCCGTGACACTGCCGGGCGACAGGGCCTCCCCATTGTAACTGGCCGTCGAACCATCGCAGGCAAACAATTCCAGTTCGCTGCCCAGCATGTCCGATTCGTTGACCGTCACCGTCACGATCGAATCGCAGCCCGCCGCCGAGGTAAAAGTGAAATCGGTTGAGGTGCCAGGACCGAGTTGCTGGTTATTATAAGTAATAAACGTGTTGGCGCAGGTTTCAAATTCAAGTTCGGTAAAAACGGGTTGAACTCCCGTAACGGTTACGGAAATAGTTGAATCACAACCATTTACAGTAGTCAGGTTAAAGTTGAGCGAAGTGCCCGGCGGCAGATCTACCCCGTTGAAAGTAACGGTGGAACCCACACAGGCCTGCAGGGCAAGCGGGTAGGCATAAGTAGGGTATTCGTCTACGGTAACCGTCAGGATGGAGTCGCAGCCAAGGGAAGAGGTAAAGGTGAAATCCGTGACGCTGCCGGCAGCCAGTTGTTGCCCGCTGAAACCAACGGTCTTGCCTTCGCAGGCGGCCAGTGTCAAAGTGGCCGTAACATCGGTTACTTCATTCACGGTTACAGTCATGATGGAATCGCAACCATTGGAAGCCGTGAGCGGAACCGAAGTGGTCGTATTGGCAAAAAGTTCCGTACCGTTGTACATGACAGACGAGCCGGTGCACGCTTCCAGGGTTAGCGGCAGGGCGTAGGTTGCCAGTTCTTCCACCGTAACTGTCACCACGGAGTCGCAGCCCTGCGCAGTGGTGAAGTTGAAATCCATGGAAGTGCCGGCGGGAACCGGTGTATTGTTGAAGGTCGCCGACTCGCCCGAACAGGCCGTCAGGGCCACCGCTTCTTCAATGACTGCCACTTCGGTGACGGTTACCGTCACAATCGAATCGCAACCAAGGGCGGTGGTAAAATTGAAATCGGTAACAGAGCCTGGTTGCAGCGGTGTGTTATTGTAGGTGGCCGTTGAGCCGGTGCAGGCGACCAACCCGATGGCGGTCGTAAAATTGGCCAGTTCTTCCACTGTGACCGTGACCGTGGAATCGCAACCATTGACCGTGGTCAGGTTGAAAACGGTCGTGCTGCCCGGCGCCAAACTTTGTCCGTTGTAGGGAATGGTCGTTCCGGTGCAGGTTTGTAGCATCACGGGAATATCATAAGTGGGGAGTCCGACGACCGTGACGGTGACGACCGAGTCGCAGCCATTGGCGGCCGTAAACGTGAACGCTTCGACATCGCCCGGCTCCAAAATGGTATTTTCATAGGTCGTGGTTGAGCCATTGCAAACCGACAACTGCAGGGGCGTGGCGTAATTGGGCAAACCCGCCACAGTGACGGTCACGATCGAGTCGCAGCCATTGGAGGAGGTAAAAGTGAAGACTTCCTCGTCGCCGGGTGCCATGGTAACATTGTTGTAAACGATGGTGGTGCCTTCGCAGGTCGTCAGTTCCAGAGCCGTTTCTATGGCAGGCAAAGCTTCAACGGTCACAATCACCACGGAGTCGCAACCCGCCAGGTTTTGCAGGGTAAAGGTACTGGTCGTACCGGCAGCGAGGGGGATGTTGTTGAACAATGCCGTCGAACCTTCGCAGGCCTCCAACGTGACGGCGGTCGTATCCGTGGTGGCGATCATGACGGTTACGGTATCGAAAGCTACACCGCAATTGCTGGAAGCCAGCACGATGTATTCGGTTGTTGTATCGGGTGAAACCGTAATGTTTTGTCCGTTGATGTTACCGGGCAGCCATTGCACAACATCTGCGTTCATGGGTTCGCTTTCCAATTCGACCGACTCGCCGGCACAGATGGTTTCAATGCTGTTGGTAATCTCGACGGTGGGGGCCGGAATCAGGTTGACGACGATCATGACACTTTCCTCCCCGCACTGGTTGATGGCGGTAGCCGTGTAAATGGTCGGGGAGGAGGAAGGCGTTTGGGCAAAAACATTACCGACTCCCCCGCCGGGTTCCCAGGTGACAATATCTTCAAACATGGGGTTCACTTCCATAATGACGGGAAATCCCTCGCAGGCTTCAATATCTTCCTGCAGCGCCTCGATGGTCGGTAAAGGCAGTACATCCACAATAATGGTTATTTCATAATCATCGCAGGCATTGCTGGCGGTGATGGTGTATTCGGTCGTTTCGGTCGGTGCGACGGTGACCGTTTCGCCCATCAGGTTGCCCGGCTGCCAGGTGATTGTTTCGGTGTAAACATTGGGTATGACGGAAAGCTGAGTCGGCACCCCCGGGCAAATAGGCGGGATCGGGGTGGCTGCGATAGACGGCTCGAAGCAAGGCAGTTCACCGCCATAATTGGCAGGGTTGGCACCGCAGCCACCCTGTGGACAAGTATTGGCTTCCTGGCCGCCACCGGTCCATTCCAGGCCCTGCGCACCCAAAATGATGGAAACATTGAACTGCTCGTCGTTGGTCAGGCTGCCGGGTTCGGCATCGACAAAAGGGGTGGTCGGGAAATTGCCGAGAGGGTTGCCCCAGGTGATGGTGTTACCCGTGATGACGGCATTGATTGTGGTGCCATTGGCACTGGTCAGGCTGGGTGGGGAAACGCTGACGATCGGCACATCGACATTCCAGTAAAAACCCCAGGTGCTGCCGCAATCGGTTGAAAAATCGCCGGCCACCAGGATCGTCATGTCAACGGTAAATGTTCCGTCCCCATTGTCCGTATAACTATTGACAATAAATCCGGAGGAATCGCAGGCAAATATTGACCCCGGGCAGAAAAAGCAAACCAGAGCCACCAAAAGGGCAGACCACCCTTTTCCGGAAGAAAGACCACCTTTTAGGTGAGAGTAACGAGAAACCATATTAGTTGGAAGTTTTTAGTGTTTGATCTAACAGTTTTACTGTGTGAATACATTTTCAGAAACCTAACGGGGGAGTAGATAAGAGCGAGATGGCCGAAGGTAGTGGTTTTTCTTAAAAAGCAAGAAATTCGGCCTTCTGTTTTTCCGCCGGAGGCGGGAAGGAGAGCGCTGGCAAATTGTTGGTCAATGGTTAATTGGGTGAATAGGTGGCAGAAAACGCCTCCAGGGGCCGGTTGGTAGCCAGGATGTCCACGCCGTCTCTGATAAAATTTTGGTAAATGCTGTTACCCCTGGCTGCTGCCTGCTGATCGAGGTTGCCGAGGGTGCCTAGGATCGCAGGAATGCCCAGGTCGTCGAGTTGCTGGTAAAACCTGGCGGACTTGGCAGAGGTGCCGGTAAAGGCAATCAGCCGGTCGCGGGGAATGCCCGATTGCTGGATGCTCCGCAATTCTTCCTCATTCCGGATAGCTACCGAAATAAAAGCTTCCGGAGCCAATTGGTGTACCTTCATGGCATCCCCTACCTGGTAGGTGATGATGGCCGCCCGGTCGAAATAATCAAATTTTCGCACGGTGGCAATGACTTTCTCAAACGCCACTCCCCGCTTTACGTCGAGGGTAAATAAGACACCCCGGTCGTCGGCCCAGTCGAGCAATTCTTCGAGGGTGGGTATCTCAAAACTGGTTGGATTGCCATTGGGGTCTTTCAGTTGGCAGTGGTCGATTTGCGACCAGTTGCGGTTGCTGATTCGTCCATTGCAGGTCGTGGTGCGTTCGAGGGTGTTGTCGTGCATGAGTACGAGTTGGCCGTCCGCAGTTTCGGCGATGTCGCATTCGATGATGGCACCCGTTTTGGCAAACACAAACTGGATGGTCTCCAGGGCGTTTTCGGGGTAGCCATCGTAGGCCATCCCTCCCCGGTGTGCGCTGATTTTGGGAAAACCGGGCTCGTTGGCGTTGTGCCAGGTCTGCGTTATTTTTTCAAATGCCAGGTTAGCAGGTGCGGAGTTTTGACCGGACCGGCAGGCGAAGAGAAAAAGAAAAGCTGACAGGCAGATAAAGAGTTGATTTTTCATGCGGCGAAAATAGGGAAAATTGGTTGTTCGGGATTTGAATTTTGTTCCGGCGGCACAGCGCAACCGCCGACTGCTATCTACTGTTTTTCCTGATTTGATTTTTGGTGGAATGTGACGCAACCGCCCGCTCAACGGGTTATCCATTCCATGAGTTGCCCGATGCCTTCGATCACCCGGGGGGCAAATTCGCTGGCCAGACGGGACGAAGGAACCCGCTCATCCGGCTGCAGGCTGGCGGCCAGTTTCAGGGCCGCCTCCCCGTCGAAATCGACATAGCTCAGCCGGGCGGCAAAAAAGTCTTCCGGCAGTCCAAAATCGCTGGCGGGCAACAGAGCTACGCCGGTCTCGTTGAGGAGCCGGTTGCACATTTCTTCCCCGGTCGTGATGCCTTTCTGCCGGATGTTGTCCCGGGCATTCCCGAATACCGGAAACAGGTAAAAACCGCCAACCGGCCCGGGGTGGTCGATGTGGTTGGCGGAGAGTATTCCGGAAACTTCCTGTGCGATCGTTTTCAGGACAAAACGGGAGTCGGCCAGGTAGTGCTCCATCTCTTTGCCACCCTGGAAAGCCCGGGTTGCTGCGTATTGGATCGGAGAACTGGTTGACGTAAACGTTTCGCTGGCGGCGACAGCCATACCGTCGAGGAGCCAGCGCAGGTTGGGAGGAAAGGTAAATGTTCCCAGCCGCCAGCCGCCGGCACCACACCATTTACTCAAACCACTGCTGATAATGGTGCCTTCGGGGTAGTAATGGGCAATGGAGTGGTGGTGGCCTTCGTGGTGAAGTTCGCCATAAATTTCATCAGACAGCACCACGATGTTGTGGCGTCGGGCAACCCGGGCCATTTTCTGCAGTTGCCCGACGGTGTAGGTCGCCCCCGACGGGTTGGAAGGGTAATTCAGAATAAGTAGCCGGGGCTGTTGGGGGCCTTTCCGGCAAAAGGCATCCAACTCGTCCGGATGGAGCAGGTAGCCATTTTCGATTTGGGTGGGCAGCCAGTACACGTGGCGGGAGGCAATCC
>JBFIJS010000107.1:0-9271 GCA_041600595.1 Saprospiraceae bacterium
CGCGCTCCATGCGCAGCAGCACCTGTTGGGTCACCTGTTCGGTGAGCACCTCGACGGCGGCATCCACCCACAGGGGGGCGTGGAAGGGGTCTATCTCGGTTTTGGCGAAATGGATGTCCACAAAATTTTCAATGGTCACCCCGGCAATTTCCTGCTGCTCGGTGGCTACCCGTTCTACCTGTGCCAGCGCCGATAGTTCCACCCCCTCTTCAGCCATTACGGCTACCCAGCTTTTGATTTGCCCGGTCGTCTCCGCAATGGCCTGCTCCAGCCGCTCGATGCTGCTTTCCACGGTCTGTACCACACCCTTCAACTGCTGTTCCTTCATCTCGAAAACAGGCAGGGCATCCCGGTACTCGCCCAGCTCGGTTTTGAGCGCAGCGAGGGTATTTTTGTTCATTAAAATTTTATCGGGCATGCTGGGTTAGTTAAAATGAAAATGAAAATCAAAATGAAAAACCGGGCTGGGTTTAAGCGCTTTATTTTATTTTCATTTGTAAAAAAGAGACTAATCGCTCGCAGTTATTTTATTAAAATTATCCAGACCTTTTTCCGCAGCAAAACTCCACCACCGCAGCAAAATCAACAACTTGATTTTATAGGCAAACAATGCTTCCATATCGGCGAAATGACTAGCGGAAAATTCTTCCAGTCGGCTCCATTGATATTTCATCAATTGTATTTCTTTTTCCAGCGGTGTCCCTTCGCCCAGTATGTTTTCAATTTTATTTTTTGCTGATTTTTTATCGTGTTCATTTTTCGCCGTTCGCCAAGTTTTGATGTCATTTTTTAATAAAAAAATAAACGTCGAAAAAGCAGATAGTACCTGGCTTTTGTTTTTTCGAAATATTTCTTCATGGATATTTTTCAGGGTTATTTTTTGAAAAATATCAAACCGGGAAGCAGGCAAAAATTTCTGCGCTTCATCGTCCAATATTTCCACCGGCGACCGTTCATCGGCAGCGGGGCCCGCATATTTTTTCAAAAGGCCCAGCACCCGTTCCTGCTCCCTGTCGGTATTTTGAAAAGACAGGTAGGGCAGGCAGCTCATTGTATATTCGAGGTCACCGCCTATCATTTTTTTGTTTCGCTTTTAAAAATATCTATCCAATTACCGGTCAGGTGTTGGTACAGTACCTCCGCCACTTCTTCGGGCGTGATGTCGTAATGCCAGCCCTGGTCTTTTTGAACGACGGAAAAGCCATTTAAAACGGAATTGTCTTCAATCATGGTAACCGTTTTATCCGATGATTGCAAACGGTCGTGAACATGCTCGGCCAGTTCTTTGGAAATATCCGGAGCGAGCCTCAATTCCACCTCGCTGCCAATATTTTCGATGACTTTTAAAATGGCCGATTTCATCAAATCCGGCGTAAATGCCTTTCGGGTCTCAGCTTCGAGAACGGTATGGAAAATATAGAGCAGTTCGTTCCGCACCGAAATGCTGTAATCCCGGCCCGCCTGCCGGAGGGCGTTTTCCCCTTTATTTATAATGGCATCGGCCTCCTGCCTGGCCTCCACCAGTAATTGTTCCCGCTTTTTTTCGGCCTCAATGACTATTTTTTCCGCTTGCTCCAGGGCATTCGCCAATATTTTTTCCGCCTCTTTCTTAGCAGCATCAATACCCTCGGTCTTTAGTGATGCGATCAGTTGATCCAAAGATTTTTCACTCATCGGTACTTTCGTTTAATATTTTGAAATGGCCTTCAGCTGGCCAGTAGACTTCAATCAATTTGGAGGACAAGCCCACCTCCTCCGGTTTAAAATGTTTAGCCAATACTTCCCAGCACAGGTCGAGGGCATCTTCCAGTTCCAGGAAGCGAAAGGGATCCATCAGTTCCCGTTGGAAGGTTTTTCGGTAGTCCAGTAGCCGCAGCGAATAGTTGTCTTTCACCGAGCCGAACTTCTGTGCCTTCACCCGTTCCTCGGCCTCCGAAAACAGGCGGGCCATGGCGTTCATGATGCTACGATGGTCGGGCCGGGTCTTGTAGTTCACCTGTTGTTTGAGGCGGCTGAGCGAACCGAACAGTTCGAGGTAGCCGTCTTTCATAAAAAACTGGCCTTCCGTGATGTAGCCCGTATTGTCCGGCACGGGGTGGGTCACGTCGTCCATGGTTGTCACTCCGAGGATGGTCACGCTGCCCGCCCCTTCGATGTCAGCGGCTTTTTCGTAGCGTGCGGCGAGCTGGGAGTATAGGTCGCCGGGATAGCCCTGGCTGGCTGGTATTTGGTCCTGCGCATTGGCGATTTGCCGGAGATAGTCCGACCACTGCGTCATGTCCGAGAGCAGCACAAAAACATTTTTGCCCTGCAGGGCAAAACGCTCCCCGACAGCCAGTGCCAAATCGGGCACCAGCAGCCCTTCCACGATGGAGTCCCGATGCGTATGGACGAACATAATAGTCTTGCTCATGCTACCCGCTTCTTCGACACGTTGGCGGAAATAGTGGAACTCGTCGTACTTCAAACCGACTCCACCGATGATGATGACATCGGCGTCCGTCTGCGTGGCGATGTTCGCCAGGAGGCGGTTGTAAGACTCTCCCGCCTTGGCGAAAATGGGTATCTTTTGGGAGCGCACCAGGGTGTTGAACACGTCAATCATGGGCACGCCCGTGCGAATCATTTTTCTGGGAATCAGCCGTTTAACCGGGTTGATGGAAGGCCCCGCCACCCGAATCATGTTGGCCAGCAGTTTTGGTCCGCCGTCGATGGGCCGGCCGCTACCGGAGTAAATCCGGCCCAGCATTTCATCCGAAAACCCTACCTGAAAGGGCCGGCCGAGAAAGCGAACTTTGCAGTCGGTGGAGACCCCAAACCCGCCGCTGAACAATTGCAGGGTAACCTGCTCACCGTCCAGGGCGATGACCTGCGCCAGCGCCTTTTCTTTGTTGGGGTAAATGACTTCGGCCATTTCCTTATTGTGCACGCCCCGGGCCTTGATACTCAGGATGGCCCGCCCGATGCTGTCGATGTTTTCATACGTTTTCTTGAGCATGGCTTCCTTGCTTGATGAGGTTGCGTATTTGTTTTTTTTGTTTTTCAAAACCGTCTTCGTCCGGCCGCATGGTGTTCCAATCGATGAAAGCCTGGCGGAGAAAATTGAAATGCGACCGGATTTCGTCCTTGCCCTTGCAGACTACCGGTGCCCCGACGATTTCCCACACCAAATCGAACATGGCCCGCAGCCGCTCCGGCGAGGTGACCCCGTCCACTTCGTGGAAACTGTTTTGCTGCAGAAAAACAGCATCCACCAGCTCGGCTTTCTGGTAGCGGATGTAGGTCTCGTCGGTGATGCCTTTTTCACCCATCAGCAGGATGTTGGAGGCAATCGTCCTGGCTTCCCGCAGCAGTGTTTTTAAGGAAACAACTTCTTTCTTTTTCAGCAGGGAAGGGTAGCTGGAACTGCTGTCGAGCCGGTCAATGGCCGGATACTTCCGGGCATCCGACAAGGCCCGTGACAAGCCCCAAAAGGCCCCTGTGCTGAGCAGGGTGGCCTGGGTGACGGGCTCATCAAAATTGCCGCCGGCTGGCGAAACGGTACCAATGATGCTAAGCGAGCCCGTTTTGCCATCCGGCAAAATTTCCACACCAGCCCGGTCGTAAAAAGCGGAAATTAGGGTGGAAATATACATCGGGAAAGCCTCTGGGCCGGGGATTTCTTCCTTGCGGCCGGAGGTCTCCCGCAACGCCTGTGCCCAGCGGGAAGTGGAGTCGGCCAGCATAAGTACGTTTAGCCCTTGCTTGCGGTAGTATTCGCCTACGGTGGCGGCGATGTACACCGAAGCCTCCCGGGCAGCTACGGGCATGGATGAGGTGTTGCCCACGATGTAGGTGCGGTCCATCAGCGACTTGCCGGTGCGGGGGTCTTCCAGTTCGGGGAAGTCTTTGAACACCTCCACGGCCTCACCCGCCCTTTCCCCACAGGCGGCCACGATGACCACGTCGGCCTCAGAATGTTTGGCCAGGCTGTGTTGAAGCACTGTTTTTCCGGCACCGAACGGGCCCGGGTTGCAGGCCGTGCCGCCAAAGGCAATAGGGAACAATGCATCGAGGATGCGAATACCAGTGGGCATGGGCTTGGCAGGTACGGAGCGCTCGTGGAAGGTCATGGGCGTTTTTACGGGCCACTCGAAAGCCATGCGCAGGGAGATGGTTTGGCCATTCGCATCCCGGATAGCGGCGATGTCGTCGGTAATGGTGTAATCACCTTCCGGTGCGATGCTTTCCACGGTGTATTTCCCCAATAGGGAAAAGGGTACGAATATTTGGTGCTGAAACATTTTTTCCGGAACAGAACCCAGCACAGAGCCACCGGTCACGGTGTCCCCTTTTTTTACCAGTGGAGTAAAACGCCATTTTACCGTTTCGTTGAGCGGCGACACTTCCAGTCCCCGTTCGAGAAACCATTCTATTTTGGCCAGTTCGTAGAGCGGATTTTGCAGGCCGTCGGTCACCGAGCCGAGGATGCCGGGGCCGAGTTTGACGGTGAGCGGCAGGCCGGTGAACTCGACCAGATCGCCTACCATTACCCAGGTGGTATCTTCAAAAACTTGCAGATAGACCAAGCCGCCAGACCTCACGTCAATGACCTCTGCTTTCAGGCGTTTGCCATCTTCGAGGAGGATGTAAGCGACTTCGCCGTTCATGACGGCCCCATGCGTGTTTCGGGCACCGACCAACGATTCGTTCACACTGACCACTTTACCCTTGGCATTTTTCATCGTGTTTAATGACTTTTTAGTTTGCGTGCTTCTTCTTCGATTTTACGATCCCAGATGCGGTTGAGGATTTCCCGCCCGCCACCCCGGTAAATTCTGGCTTTTTCCGAGTCGTTCAGTTTTTCGTACACTTTAGCGATGCCAAAATAAGAGGGCACGTGCATGTTGTTGATGCTGAGGCAGAGCTTATACTGGGCGATGGATTCTTCGAAGAAACCATCGTTCATCAGTTGTTCGGCTGTTTCAAAATGCTTTTTGATGTCCCGGATGTTCGTTTCCAGTTGCAGGGTAACGGTATCCTCCGATTTCAGGATGAGGAAAGAACAAGGCACTTCCCGAATTACTTTTTCGGCCACGCTGCCAAGCAGGAGGCGGTTGAGGCCGGTCTTGCCTGTGGTACCTATGACCAGCAGATCGATCATTTTTCCGGAAATAGTGCTGAGGATTTCCTCGGCGGGTTTGCCCTTGCGTATTTCTTTGTTCCAGTTTAGTCCGGCGAGGTTGAAACCCTGCAAAAAGTTGTCAAACTGCTTGCGGTGTTCCGAGGTGCGGATATTGTTTTCCTCGGCCATGTCCCTTTCCAGCGTGAACCATTTCGAGCCATGTATCTCGCAGACACTGAGGATGGTCAGTTCGGCTTTGAAGCGGTGGGCCATGGTGATGGCATTTTTCAGAGCTCGTTTGGAGTTGGCAGAAAAATCGACCGGGCAGAGGATGTGTTGGACGTTGAGAGCCACGCCTTCTTTCACCACAAAGACAGGCTTTTCACTTTTCTGAATAATTCTTGTGGCGGTGGTTCCTAAAAGAAATTTTTCCCCCTGCAGAGTTTCACCGGAGCCCGTCAGGATTAGGTTGGCGTTAGTATGGATAGCTACGTGAGCAATTCGTTCGTGGGGAGAACCAAATGCCAATACAGGTTCCTCCACCATTACACCTTCGCTTTTAATTAGTTTGGTGGCCTCCTCCAGCTTTTGCGTTGCGGTTTCGTTCAGGAGTGCTTTCACTTTTTCATTTACGATATCGTCGGGGAGTACATGTATGGGGACTATTGAGGACTCGAAAATTTTGGCCACTTCGATGGCCGTTGCCAAAACGTTTTTTGATGAGTTGCTAAAGTCGTAGGTCAGCAAAATTTTTTCAATTAGTTTCATAGTGAAAATTTTAGCAAATGTTACTTCATTTATTTTCGGCAGATAAGCTTTCCAGGGTAATTCCTTTTTTTAAAGTTGAAGTTCAATAATTAGTCAATAAGTTTCAGGCAAATCTATATTCCAATTCTTTAGAAAAGCTTAAGTTCCCACCCCTGTGAACTCACTGTATTTTATTTTGGGCAAGTGTTCATTTTGAGCTCAATTTTTCAATTAAAATGTCGTAACTTTTTCCGCCCTTTCGCTCTTGATCAATAAGTGAAAAGGGAATCCGTCAATTTTTCAATTGAAACTTCAACACCTGGTTCTCTAAAGAATTTCTAAAGAATTTGTTCGGATGTTTGTATAGAAGCGATAGTAGAGTGTTCGAACGATAAATCCATTAAAATTAGGGTTTTGTTGAGTTGTAAACATGAACCTGGAAACCTATAAATTAGTCTTTGTTATTTACTCACCTAAAAAATATGAACAATGAATAAGATACTTGTTCCCGTCGATTTTTCCGACACTTCTCTGAATGCCCTGTCCTATGCCATCCGACTATTTGGAAGCACAGAAACGGAGTTTACGATTTTGAATACCTACGAACTAAGTTCAAATGCTTTTCACATGAAATCCATGGACAGTATCTTAGAAGAGGACGCTCAACGAGAAATGGATGCTTTGTTGGAAAAGCTACAGAAAGAAGAACCGGATATTTCCATAAAATCAAAGGTGGTGAAAAGCGGCCCTGTTACCGCTATTACTTCTATGGGCAACAGTGGCAGCTATGATTATATTGTAATGGGAACCAAGGGAGCAAGCGGGCTAAAAGAGGTGTTCATCGGCAGTGTAGCCGGTGGGGTAATTTCCAAAACTGAAGCACCAGTACTGGTGGTTCCGGGAAAATACCAATACCGTCCATTGGAGGAGATCGTTTTTGCCATCAGCGGTATGCCTTTTTCTAATGCTTCGGTGTTGGAGCCCTTGCGAAAACTGGTAAAGATGCATTCTTCAAAGGTCAATGTCCTGCATGTTTCTGATGATAAGAAACCGAACCTGAAGGAGGTAATCAGTACAATTGAAGACTTGAATCCCTCCGTCACCTATGCTTTTGGAGCAGGCAATGTCAATGAACAATTAAATCAATATCTGACGAAGGAAGATGTGGAATTACTGTGTATGCTTAGAAGCAAAAAAGGCTTTTTTGGACGAATATTCACAGAGAGTGTGACGTTGAAGCAGACTTTCAGCAGCCCGGTTCCCCTGCTCATACTTCATGATTTTTGAGAGAATCTCCTACTATCAAAATGATGAAACCTTTTAAAAGATTATTAGTAGCGTTGGACTTGTCCCCTACGGATGACACTTTAATAAAATATTCCTTTTGGTTTGGCAGTAAAATCGGAGCCGAAAAAATATATTTCATTTATTGTGCCCGCGAGCTGAGAGCTATGAAAGAAAGCTTTCTGGACGAGAGCGATGAACAGCCGCTTGACGAAAGCATACGGGACCATCTGGTCGCCAAAATCGAAAAGCAAAAACGGGAAACAGATCCGGGGTACGAAATCATCGTTGATCAAATATCACCTCTGAAAGGGTTGTTATATTGGCGAGAGGTTAAAAAGGCCGACCTTATGATAGTTGGTAAGAAAAAGCTATCGTCTGGCAGTGGGGTTGTTTCCCGGCAATTTGTTCGGCAGAGTGATTGCCCGGTTCTTTTTGTGCCCAAATCGGCAAAAGAGGAAATGAATAACATTCTTGTTCCGATTGATTTCTCCGAAAATTCACGGCTTGCGGTACAAGCAGGAACGGAATTACAGCTTTATTTTGATAACCCAACTATCATTTGCTTAAATGTATATTTTGCAGCGCCGGAATTGTATGATGGGCACGATACCGAGGATTACACCCATTATCGAAAAAAAACAGTTGCTGAAAAATACAACCGATTCATGGCACCTTTTGCAGCGTACAAAAACATATTACCTCTTTTGATTGCCGATAATGATTTTAAAACCATTTCACTGATCAATAAATCCGCCGAAGAAAAAAAGTCAGGGCTAGTCATCATCGGGGCTGTAGGCCACTCCGTACTAAAACTGTTAACCGTAGGCAGCACAGCAGAAAAAATGATGTTGTCCGGTTTTAATGTTCCGCTGTTGGTCATCAGGGTGTAGTGTTAAAAAAAGATACTTTTTTGCCTGTTGACATTCTGGTTTATGAAGCGTGCCCATTTACAACTATCTTTGGTTCAGTTATAAATTAAAAATTCTGGCTTTGAGAAAACACAAAGAACCTAACACCGTCCTTCTGGCTATTATCAACGATAAGCAGGATTATGCCCGACTCCACCATGACCGATGGTACCGCATCCCTGTTGACAAAGCTCCCCCCATCATCCGCAACCGGCAGGCGAAAATCATTGCCTTTTACCCTACTTCCAAATTTGGAGTGGATAAGTGGAAAATCCGGCATTATGGCATCATCAGGCAGATATCCGAAGCAAGCCGCCGGGACTTGTTCCCTGATGAACCTGCGAATCACCCCAAAGCGAGTCGGCGCTACTTCAAGATAAACCTGGCCGAACTGCTGGAACTACCTCAGCCTATTGTCAGTCAAAAAGGCCATCGCATCACCTTTGTCCCGACGAGTGAGCGACGTTTTTTTAACCATACCAATATTAATTTTCTATTCAATTGCAGCTCTTTGGAAGATCGCCTCTTCCATACCCTCAACGAAGCCAGGATACCCTCCGAACGCCAATGGGTAGTCACCGTGAACCGGAGAACCTATATCTTAGACTTCGCCATTTTTTGTAAAACACGCCCCATTGATGTGGAGTGTGACGGCGATGCCTGGCACGACACCCCCGACCGGGTTCATTACGATAAAAACCGCAATAATGAACTCGAGAGCCATGGCTGGTCAGTTCTTCGTTTTACACAGGAAGATATTGAAAAACGCATGGAAAAGACAGTTTCCCTTTTGTATAACACCATCAACAGGTATGGGGGGTATCAGGTAATGGAAAGACCGGGAAGCTTTAAATATGTGCCGAATAGTAATCAGCTGAGATTAGATTTTTAAAAGCATTGAAAATTTTAACACCTCCTTCAATTAACTTGCCTGATACAATCACTGCTTGTCAGTAGCAAGCATTCTTCCATCAGGTAATCGTAAGGTAAGTATCATGATTACTTTCTCAACATCAAAACCAGGATACCCCCGATCACCACCAGGGTACCGATGCCCTGCATCACGGAAATCGTTTCCCCTAAAAAAACGACGGCAAGTAGTATGGTCGAAATGGGGCCAATGGTACCGATGATTGAGCTGTTCTTCGCCCCGATGACCCGGATGCCCTCCACAATTAAAAAAGAGGGAATGACCGTGGAAAGTGTTCCCATCAGCAAGGCATAC
>JBFIJS010000108.1:0-9257 GCA_041600595.1 Saprospiraceae bacterium
ACGCCAGCGGCCGCGTGGGCATTTTCCATAACAAAAAAACGGGTGCCAGCCCCAGCACCATAGTACCGCTGATGGTCGTCGCCGATAAAATGGTCGGGTTGAGGAAAATGGGGATCGTACCCAGTACCGCAAAAATGGCCATGACCAGCCGTCCCCGCCGGACGGTCAGATGTCGGTCCGAGCCAAGGTCCCTGATCACTAATTTGGCACCGGAAGTGAAAGCGGAGTCGAGGGTGGACGCTGCCGAAGTAATCATGATAAAGTTCATGACCAGCATAAGCCCGACGCCGAGCAGCTTGCTGATTTCTACGGTCGCCTGTCCTTCCAGGCCCAGCAGTTTGGCGTGCAGGCCCACGATGCTAAACAGAAATATACAGATAAAACCGACCAGTCCGGCCCACAGAAAACCCTTCAGTGTTGTTTTGGGATCGCTCAGAAAACCCCGGTCGGTCAGCACCGCATCGTGAAACGGATAGCTGAAAACCTGAATCAGCGCCACCAGAAAAAAATCCACCCCCTCCGACATTTTCCACTCCCCGGTGCGGAGGTAGTCCCGGAAGGAAAACTCGCTTGCGGGCAGCAGGTAACCGAGGATGATAACCAGCAGCACCCCAAACAGAACCATCTGCAGGGCATCGGTCAGAATGGAACTGCTCATACCGCCCTTCAGCGTGTACAGCAGAGTCAGACCCGTGAATACCAGGATGGCTCCGTAATAGGGACTGCTGCCCGGCTCTCCGAAATAACTGCCGATGACCATGGTGTTCGACCAAACTTCATTGAACAGGCGGAAACCTACCAACAGTGAAAAAAAGATCATGGCATTGCGCCCGAAGCGGCTGTGCAGAAAATGATGCAGGCTGCGGAAACCGCCTTTGGTCCGAAGTTGATAAATGACCACACCGGCCACCAAAAAAGACAGGTAGTACACGGCGTAAGACAGCCCGCCGACCCAGCCGAACGCCAGGCCGAGGTTGGCGGCATTGGTAATGGATTTGGCAAAAATCCAGGAAATGACCAGGCTGCTGGTGAGCAGCAGCAGATTTGGCTGTTTGCCCTGATCGGACTGCGCCTCGAAAAAGGATTGGACGGTGTTGGCCTTTGGTGAAAACCAAAGAAAAAAAAGCAGAAATGCGATCAGTATGATCCAGATTAAAGACATGTACGAAGGTTCCGGGAAATTAGCCGGCCGGTGCTCAGAGTGAGAGGAATAACGCCGGTCTGCTGTTCCCTTTTTTAGTCAACATCCCACCAGACCCGTTGATTGATGTCGTTCCCGACCGCGTTGAAATTTTCCTGATTCAGGGCCTCTTCGTCGGCGGGGTAGGGCATGCGAACCGGGATCAGGTTATTATTGAGACTGGCCGCAATGTTTTTCAATTGGGGGAAACCTGTCCGGCGAAAATCTATCCAGCCTTCGTAACCATTGATGATGTTGGCGATCCATTTTTGGGTGATGATTTGTTCGATTTTGTGTTGTCCATTGAGGCCATAAGCAGCCGGTCCGCTGCTCAGGTAGTTATCGGGCAGCGGAGTGTTCCAGTAATCGAAAGCCATGCCCACGGCCGATTCGTACAGCGCTTGCGGATCGGTAGTGATGAGGTTGCGTTCGGCGGCCTCGGCCAGGAGAAAGGCTGTTTCCCAGGCGGTGATAAAATTGGCTTGCAGGTTGCCCGGCTCCTCCCGGAAGATGGTTCCGGTGAGGGAAAAATCGGCCACTGAGATGGAGGTTTGCGAAGCGTCCGGGCCGTTCAGCAGGCCGGCAAAATCACCGGTGTTGGCTGCCGGCCGGAAAAAGATACCGAGGCGAGGATCGTTGAGGTTTTGCAAAATTTCCGCCATGGTTTCGGATAAGATGAACAGGTTGAAATCGCCGGAACGAAGGTTGGCCATCCGGAAGTTATTGGGTTGGCTGTCGGTGAAACCAAACACGGCGTTGTCCGCATTGGTTTGTATAAAATTGGATGCATCGTATAGTTCCTGCAATTCGGCTCCTACCGCTACCCGGCTGGAAATCCTGACTAAACCTTTGATCAGCAGTGAATTGGCAAAGCGGGTCCATTTACTCAGGTCGCCGCCGAAAAGAATGTCACCCTCCAGCGGCGCCGCCCCCTGGTAATTTTCCATGGCAGCGAGCCCTTTTCGCAGATTGTCCAGAATGCCGCCATCGGCTGTATAAATGTCTTCCTGCCGGTCGTACCGCGGTGTGACGATCCCCTCCGTTCCCCGGAGTGCTTCATTGTAAGGCACGTCGCCGTAAATATCCGTCAAAGCTGCCGTGAGGTATGCCTTCAAAACCAGGGCCGGGCCTTCATAGACGGCCAGGGCAGGGTTGGTTTTCGCCCGTTGCAGCAGTATTTCATTGTCCCTTAAATTTTTGTACAACACCGGCCAGGGGTTGCCACCAAACTGTGGCTCGGATAAACTATGCCGGTCAAACAAGTTGAAATCGATAGCCGTAAAATATTGTCCCAGCAAATTGCCGGCGACAAAGCCTTCATAGGCCATTTCATCCCCATAATCGTAAATGACCTGCCGCAACAACAAACCAGGCTGCACTTCGACGGGGGCATTGGGGTTGGTATTGATGGTCTCAAAATCTTTGGTGCAGGAAAAACAGCAAAGCAGGCTGATCAGGATGCAGGTATATTTTGTCATGTGGTATTTTTTAGAATTTAAATAGATGGCCCCGTGTCGTCCTTTAGTCACTTGCCGGCCGGAGGCCTGGTTAAAGGTTTAAAGAAAGTTTTACGCCGACGCTCCGGGAGGTAGCATACGACATGTCCTCCACGCCGCTGATGAACCCCGTGCCCTGCACCGCCAACTGCTCCGGATCGAAATGAGGGATGTCGCTGATCGCAAACAGGTTGCTGCCGAACAGCCCGACCCGCAGGTTCTGCACCGGTGAGCGGTTGCCCGGAAAATTGGGAAATGTATAGGTCAGCGAAAATTCCCGGAGCTTGATGTAGCTGGCATCGTAGGTATTGTTTTCCTCGTGGTTGCGGTCGTAAAATTGGCGGTAATAACTTTCCGCCGGAACAGCGGTGGTATTGGGTACATACTGCGGGTTTTCGGCGGTGCCAATATTGACCACGCCTTCGGCGATGATGCCCGATTCGGGGCGGTGAGCCGTTTCGGCCAGTTGGCCACCCACGCCGGCCAGAGCCTGCGTCCGGGAGACGAGAATGCCACCTTGCCGCCAGTCGATCAGGAAGTGGAGCTGCCAGTTTTTGTAGCGAACCTGGTTGCTCCACCCGACGATAAAATCCGGGTTGTAATTGCCGAGTTTTTGCAGCGAATTGTCAACGATAAAACGGCCGTTTTGATCAATGACAAACTGCCCGTCCTCGTTTTTCAAATAGCCCGTTCCGTACAGGTCACCAACCTGCCCGCCCTCTGCGACCTGGTGCCAGACGGTCTGGTTCACATTGTCGTACACCCGGGAATAGGCCAGGGTGAGCCGGCCCTCAATTTCGTTGGGCAGATCTTCGATACGGGTGATGTTGCGGCTGAAGTTGACGGCAGTTTTCCAGGAAAAATCAGGCTTGAGCACCGGGCTGGCTCCGAGCAGTATTTCGAGACCTTCTGAGCGGACGGCGCCACCGTTGACGACCTGTTGCTCGTATCCGGAAGAAATGGCAACGGGCAGCGAGATGATCTGGTTTTGTGTCAGGGCGTTGTAGTAGGTCAGGTCGAAGGCAAGCCGGTCGTCGAAGAAGCGGAGGTCGGCACCAAGTTCCACTGCCGTTGTTTTTTCCGGTTTTAAATTATTATTGGCAATGACTGCCTGCGCACTAAATGTGGGCTGGGAAAGGAACGGCGTTTGGGCCACAAAGACCCCGCTCGTCTGGTAAGGGTCGGTATCGTTGCCGACCTGTGCCCAGCTTGCCCGGATTTTGGCAAAAGAAACATTGGCCGGCAGGCTCATGACTTCCGAAAGCACCAAACTGGAAGAAACGGAAGGATAGAAAAAAGACACCTGATCCGCCGACCGGGGGGTGGCCAGGGCACTCGACCAGTCGTTGCGGCCCGTTATTTCCAAAAACAACCAATTCCGGAAATCAAGTTTAGCCACGGCAAAAACGCTGTTGATCCGTTTCTCGCTGAGAAAGGAAAATGCTTCGATGGGCGTGGCGGCATTGGCCAGGTTGAAGATACCCGGCTGGGCCAGTGCCAGTGTTTGCAGTTGACGGGAACTGGCATCGAGGTCGAGGCGGTTGGCCCCCGCCAGGATGTCCAGCCCGATCGGGCCCAATTTGCTCTGGTAATTGATTTGCAGGTCCGTATTCCTTTCCTGGTACACAATGTCGTGTTCGGCGTAGGCACCTTGCCGGAAGCGGTTGCTGCTGTAATGCCGGCGGAAAGTCCGGGCCTCGTCCAGCCGGTCCAGTCCGGTGCTGGCCCGGATGCTCCAGTGCTCATTTAAAATGCGGCGAGCCGAGAGGTTGCCAAACAGGCGATGGCGGTCAAAAGCATTGCGGTTTTCCCGCAGGATAAAATAGGGGTTATCGAAAAAGGTATAGTTGAAGGAATATTGCTGTAATCCCTCCAGGCCCGGTTGCCAGTATTCTTTTAACGCATTGATATCCAGGGATCTGGGGCCCCAGGCTACCAGGGAGTAATTGACGTTTTCCGAGCCATAACCATTGGCCGGGCGGTTGTCGCTTTGCGTATGGATATAGCTGAACGAGGTTGCTATTTCCCATTTTTCGGTTGGTTGGAAGGTTAAATTTCCTCCGAGTGTCTGCCGTTCCAGATCCGAGCCGGGAATGATCGACGTATTCCGCAGATCCGTCAGCGACAGCCGGTAACTGCCTTTGGCAAAACCGGCCCCGATCGCCAAATTATTGGTCAGGGTAGAACCGGTGCGGTAAAAATCCCGCAAATTGTCGGGGTGCGAGACGAACGGGGTCGCGGTGATCGGTGCGCCACCGTGTACCGCTACATCACCCCCTCTGACGACCGATCCGTCCGGCAAGGAAACAGGGCTGTCAAACTGGGGGATCAGGATACCCTCATCGAGGCGAGGCCCCCAGCTGTAAGAAATATTGTCGTTGATGCCTCCTCCGAGGCCATCCACAAATGCAAACTGGCCGGAGTTGCCCTGGCCGTACTGGTTTTGGAAATCGGGCAGTTGGAAAGGTGTTTCGATGGAGAAACTGGAATTGAAAGATACGTCCATTCCTTTAGCCTGCCCTCCTCTTTTGGTGGTAATCAGGATCACACCATTGGAAGCCCTGGTGCCATAGAGGGCCGCAGCACTCGGTCCTTTGAGCACCGAAATACTGGCGATGTCGTCGGGGTTCACATCCATGGCCCCGTTGCCAAAATCCACCTCCTGAAAGCCAGCCGCCGCTTCATTGGTATTGTTGAAAACGGTCTGGTTGCTGATGGGCGTCCCATCTACCACAAAGAGCGGATTGTTGTTGGTAAAGGAGGCTTCCCCGCGAATCGTGATCCTGGAGGAAGAGCCAATACCCGTAGCCCCCTGCGTGACCGTGACTCCCGCTATCTTCCCCGCCAGGCTTTGCACCATGTTGGTCGATTTTACGGTGGTTAAATCCTGCGGTTCCAGCTGCTCTACGGAGTACCCCAACTGGCGGGAGGAGCGTTCCAGGCCGAGTGCCGTCACGACTATTTCCTCCATGAAAGCGATGTTTTCATGCAGTACGATTCGAAAGGAAACCTGTCCGTCAACGGCAATCCGGCTCCTTTTGTAGCCCAGGTAATCGACCAGCAGGTAGGCGCTGGCCGGCACTTGTTTCAACTGGAATTGCCCCTGACCATCACTGACCGCGGCTTTGGTAGTCCCCTCCACTACGATGGTTGCACCGGTGAGCGGGGTTTTGGTGGCGGCATCCAGAACCAGGCCGCTGAGATCCGTTTGCGCACGAATGCAGGTGAGGCACGTGAGCAGCAGACAATAAGTAAGAGTGTTTTTCAACATAGATTTTATTTTCGTCAAACGGGTTTAAGTGGTTCGACTGGGTGTATGAAATGTTTCATTGGGTTGGGATGGTTGGTGAAATTCAGGTCAGGAACGAAGCCGCAGATTTAGAGAAAGTATGAAAGGTTTTAGTCTGCGGGGCTTTGGGCAAAACAGGGATCTTTTTGACCGGCTTATTTTTGACCGGAGGTAAAAGAAAGGCGAAAGTCCTAATTACTTTCCGATTCTGGGGTCTTGGCTTGGACAATTCGCTCTGGTTTACACAAAATTTAGTTTACGGGGAAACATATAACAACGGTTTTCAAAAGCATGGTGAAAAAAGCAATCCGTGAATTTTCCCATTCTGTATCCGGCTGATTTAGGGGGCAGTATCCTGGTTTACCCGAAAAAAGCCTGTACCTCTTTCACCCCTTCAACCAGGCGTTCCACCTCGGTCAGGGTATTGTAAGGGGCGAAAGAAACCCTGGTCGTACCGGGTATTTCCAGGAAATCCATGAGCGGTTGGGTGCAGTGGTGACCTGCCCGGACGGCAACACCGGCAGCCCCCAGAAAGGTGGCCACATCGTGGGGATGGACATTCCGGAGGACAAAAGACACGATGCTTGTCCGGCGGGGAGCAGTTCCGATGATTTGCAGTCCGTCGATCGATTGCAGTTGCTGGAGGGCTGTCTGCGTCAGCTGCCCGAGGTGGTCTTGTACGGCTGCCTGATCGAGGTTTTTCAGAAAACTGACCGCTGCGCCGAGTCCTGCCACCCCGGCAATATTGGTGGTGCCCGGTTCAAATCGCCCGGGTGGGTCGGCGAAAGTTGTTTCCTCAAAACGGACGTCCCGGATGGCATCGCCCCCAAATTGATACGGCATCATTCCGGCAAGATGTTGCTCTTTGGCATACAGCACACCAATGCCCGTGGGGCCGTAGAGTTTATGCCCGGAAAAAACAAAAAAATCAACGTCGAGGGCCTGCACATCGATAGCGTAATGGGCGGCACTCTGTGCGCCGTCCACCAGCACGGGGATGTTCCTTTGGTGGGAAATACGGATCATTTCTTCGATTGGGTTAACCGTTCCCAGGGTATTGGAAATATGGGTGACTGCCACCAGCTGCGTTTTGGGGGAAAGCAGCTTTCTGAAGACCGACAGGTCGAGTTCACCGGCCCGGTTCATCGGGATGACTCGCAGAAGGGCACCGGCTTTCCGACAAATCTGTTGCCAGGGGATGAGGTTGGCATGGTGCTCCATGGCCGAGACGATCACCTCGTCTCCCCGCTGGAGCCGCGGCGCTAAAAAAGCGTGCGCCACGAGATTGATACTGGCCGTGGTACCGCTGGTGTAAACAATATTTTTGGAAGAAGGGGCGTGTATAAAATCGGCTATTTGTTGGCGCACGGCCTCGTATTTCAGGCTCGTTTGCGTGGCGAGCGGGTAAATACCCCGGTGAATATTGGTATTTTCTTTTTCGTAAAAGGTGGTAATGGCCCGGATCACAGCAGCCGGCTTTTGGGTGGTAGCAGCATTGTCGAGGTAGGCCAGCGCCGGGTGGTGCGAGAAGAAGGGGAAATGTGTGCGTATTTGCAGTGGGTTCATGTAGTGACGCAGTAAGATTTAATTTGCAGAAAACAAGATCAAGTCTCAGAGGTTTACGATATTGCAAAGCTATACCCAAAACGGGGTGGTTTGGGATGCTGTCATTTCACAAATCATTCGTTTTGAGAGGATGCCGGGAAAAAAGTATAAACTTTCCCGAATAGCAGATTTCGGAACCGGTACAATTGCCAAATTATGTTACACGACAACCACGGACGCCCTATCAGTTATCTCCGGCTTGCAGTGACCGACCGTTGCAACCTGCGGTGTTTTTATTGCATGCCCGAGGAGGGGATTGATTATTTGCCCCGCAAAGAACTGATGACTTACGAGGAGATGGAGCGGGTCGTCCGGCTGATGGTGGAACTGGGCGTCGATAAGGTGCGAATCACAGGCGGCGAGCCGTTTATCCGCAAAGGGATGATGTCGTTTCTGGAACGGCTCCTGCGAATCGAAGGATTGAAAAAGCTCAACATCACGACCAATGGTACCCTGACCGCCGGCCGTGTGCCCCATCTCAAGGCTATTGGTGTCCACTCTGTCAACCTTAGCCTCGACAGCCTCGATCCACAACGCTTCTTTGAAATAACCCGGCGCAAATCTTTCGATACCGTCATGCGCACGTTTGACGAGTTGCTGGAAAACGATATGCCCACCAAAATCAACGCCGTGGTGATGAATGGCCGCAACATCGAAGACCTCATCCCCATGGTCGAACTGGCCCGGGATCATTCCATCGGGGTACGGTTTATCGAGGAAATGCCTTTCAACGGCAGCGGTGAAGATGGCCGGCCGGCACCCTGGGCCTTCCCGCAGATCCTGGCCCATATTCAATCTCATTTTCCCGACCTCCAAAAGCTGCAGGATGAGCCGGGCAGCACTTCATTCAACTACCAAATCCCCGGGTTTAAAGGTACCATCGGGATCATTGCCGCTTATTCCCGCCTCTTCTGTGGCACCTGCAACCGCATCCGCCTGACACCACAGGGTATGCTGAAAACCTGCCTGTACGATGACGGGGTGTTCAATTTGAAGAATCTGCTCCGCGAAGGTGGTTCGGACGAACACCTGAAGACTGCCCTGCTGGAGGCACTGGGCAACCGGGCAAAGGATGGCTTTGAGGCAGAGCGCAAGAGAAACAGTTTTGGGTTGCCAGTGGGGGAATCTATGGCGACGATCGGGGGATGATCACACCAGATACCCGAATAACTTATCATCCTGGCTCACTTCCGCAAAATCCACCTGGTAAATTTTCATTTTCCGCTTCAAAGCATCAATATCGGATGGCTGTTGCACCTCGATACCGACGAGCGCCGGGCCACTTTCTTTTTTCGTTTTTTTCATGTATTCAAAACGGGTGATATCGTCGGTTGGGCCGAGTACGTTGTTGACAAATTCTTTCAGGGCACCCGGGCGCTGGGCAAACCGGATGAGGAAATAATGCTTCAATCCCTCGAAAATCAGGGACCGCTCCTTGATTTCCGGCATCCGGTCAATGTCGTTGTTGCTCCCACTGACGACACAAACAACGTTTTTTCCAACCAGGGCCGACCGGTACTGCTCAAGGGCCGCAATGGAGAGGGCTCCGGCCGGCTCGGCTACGATCGCTTCTTCGTTGTACAACTTTAGAATAGTAGAACAAACCTGCCCTTCGGGCACCAGCAGCATATCATCGATGACTTCCCGGCATATCGGGAACGTGATGTCTCCGACCCTTTTGACGGCC
>JBFIJS010000109.1:0-9181 GCA_041600595.1 Saprospiraceae bacterium
TCCCCACAACGAGATGGAAGTTGAACTCTACCGGTTTTTACAAAAAAAATATGGTCATGTAAGTTGGGAAAGGTTGGTATCGGGCATGGGTATTTACACGATCTACCAGTTCTTGCGGGAAGTAATGGGCCGGGAGGAGCCTCAATGGCTGGCGCAAGCATTGAAAACCGGTGACCCGGCCATAACTATCAGCGAGGCCGCCAAAGAAGGAAGCCCGATCTGCCTGGAAACACTTGACCTTTTCGTAACTTACCTGGCAGAAGAGGCTGCCAATATCGCTTTGCAGTTGAATGCCAAAGGCGGGATATTTATCGGTGGGGGTATTGTCCCCAAAATATGGAATGAGCACTTCGAAAAAATATTTTTAGAAGCCTTTTTCAAAGTTGGGCGGCTGAGTTACATGATGGAGGAAATTCCGGTAAAAATCATTCTTAACCCGAAAACTGCTCTTTGGGGGACCGCCTATTACGGCGCCTACGGCGAAATGAATACCGCCGTGGCGCCATAATTCCCAGCGCCGTGACAATCCGGCTCTCCGGGGCATCAGGGTGTTATGGTCTGAACTGGATAGCTTCTTCGATCGGAATCCTGATACCGTCTTTATAAGACACAACCCAGGCGTCGCGGATACCCATTTCCTTCAGGTAGCCTTGAAATTTTTTAGCCTGGTTGTAGTCACGGAATTTTCCCAATAAAATTTTCTGCACATTCGCTTTCTCTTCCAATGCCACGTTTTTTGCATCGTCAAGCCCGGCAGGTAATTTAACCTTTTCAAAGGCTCCCACCTGTAATTTAAAGATAATACCTTTCTCTTCAGTCGCCATTGGTTCGATGGTGTTGGCAGTCAGGTCGGCGATGCCCCGGAGTTCCGTTTCCAGGTCAGCGATCTGTTGGCCTCTCAAGTCGTTCAAGGATGCAAGGCGAGCAATTTCTTCTTGATAGAATGTATGCTCTTTCGTCAGTATTTTCAAGTCTTTCGGGTTTCTCTTGTACGTTTTGGCTTTCTTTTTCCAAAGTTTTTTCTCCGCTTTGGTCAACGCTGCATACACCTCTTGTGGGGTGTTAGTAACCTGGGCTTCTGTCGGTAAAGTGCTGGCGGTCAGCAGGCCCAGCAAAATGATAATGAGGTAATTTTTCATGGCAAGTGTTTTTTAGGTGACTGTTGCCGGTGTAGTGGTTAATCCCGGAAGGATTTGCTTGCGATTTACCTGGTGGGTCGGCACTAAAGTTCGGGCAGCGAATTTGGCAGAGTCAATGACTGACATCAGACGGGGCAGTGATATTGATTACCAACAAGGTCGAGTGACAAAAAAGGGCCCGGCTGCATGTCGTTTGGCTGAGTTGATTTCTGGGCGCTGAAAGGGCGGGGTAATTTTGTTAAAAAAATGATTTTGCTTTGACAATAGTCACGAAAAAGGTTTAGATTTGACTACCAATCAATTAGATTTGTTTTGAAATGATGATGAACATCAGGATCAAACCTTCCTTTCAGATAAATTTGCAAAAACTACCTTATTACAAGCAATTTATCAACCGTATTATCCCGCAAAAGCATGATAAAAATCGCCTTAATTGAAGACAATCAGGACATTCGGGAGAACCTCGAAGAACTCCTGGAAATGCATGATTACCGAGTTGTCGTAGCTGAAAACGGTAGCATTGGAATTGATGTGATAGAGAAAGAAATGCCAGATGTGGTCCTGTGTGATGTAGCCATGCCCCAAATGGATGGTTACGAAGTATTGGAATTTATTCGGACACATCCTAAGACTAAAAATATCCCCTTCATTTTTATCACTGCCAGTGCCGAGCAAAATGATATATTGATGGGTAAAATGGCCGGTGCCAACGACTATTTGGCGAAACCATTTTCAACCTCCCAGTTGATTGAATCCATCAAAAAATGTTTGGGGACTACCGACTCCTTGTCATAACCTTTCATCCGGGCAGGCCGGAAAATCTACTTCATTGGCAGGCATTTATCATTTCCTCCTGACCTGGCCTGACAGCTTTAAAGCATGTCCAGCTTTTTGTAAATTTCCTTTTTAGTAAAAACTTTTACTCCTTTCCAACCGACCGTTTCCAGGGTCAGATTGCCCATACCAAAACGCACCAGCCGCAGTACCGGAAAACCAACGGCTGCACACATACGCCGTACCTGCCGGTTTTTTCCTTCCGTTAATTCGATGCGCAGCCAGGAAGTGGGAATATTTGCCCGGAAACGGACAGGAGGGTCCCGGTCGGGTAATAAGGGGGGGGCTGTCAGGCCAACCTTCGCCGGTGCCGTACGGTGCGTTTTTCCTTTGATCCGAATGTCAATACCATTTTGTAAATGTGTCAAGGCTTCAGCATCCGGAACGCCTTCTACCTGGGCAAGGTAGGTTTTGGGATGGTGGAAATTTGGAGATAAAAACTTGGTTTTCAGTAAATTGTCGTTTGTTAGCAGAAGCAGACCCTCACTGTCCTTGTCCAGGCGTCCCACGGTGTAACAGTCCTTTGGAAAGCTAAAAGGAAGGTGCGCCAGGGTCAGATCCTGTTCGTTTTCGGGGGTGAACTGACTTAGCATCAGATAGGGTTTGTAGCAGGCAAAGTAGTGAAATGACATAGGGCAAATATCGGCAAGAAACCGGAGAATGGCATTGATCATACCATTCTTCATTTGGGCTGGCAGTTGCCCTGCGGCACCTTTGCGCAGACCAGAGAATCAGGGCTTGATGACTTTGGAGTTGAGTCTAAGGCGGAGCGTTTCGATTTCCTGATTGCCGGAGCCGACACTGGCTTTTTCAAAGTACTGTTCCATTTCAGCCTGTTCCTGAGCTGTGGCCTCCCCTTCAAACAAGAAGACCTCTTTTTTTACCACTTCAGAATAAGGCAGGTTTTTGGTAGAAACGATCACTCTGGCCGGGCGGTAACCCTCGGCGAAAATAGCCAGGTGATGGAGGCGGTCGGCGGTCAGGGGACAGGTGAAATATTGTCCACCCGGTGCAGGAGCTAAAACCTGTACGGTACCCTGGTTGATGTCCATGATGGTGATATTTGGCAGGGAAAGTTTGGTTTCATTGGCACCATTGAAAACCATGAGTTGCAGTTCGGCGTAGATGGTAGCGTCGAAGATGTCGGTTGGACAGTTGCGGGCGGAGGGGGTTTCTTCCTTACATCTCCGGTTGGAAGCAAAATAGCCTTTACCCGTTCGGTGATGGTAGGAGTAATAGTATTCGTCGTGGATGGTATTGAGTGGTTCCCCCATATTGACCGGCAGCTCCCATTGTGCTTCTCCTACTTTTGCTACCCGGAAAACATCGAACCCGCCAATGCCCGGGAAGCCATTGGAACTGAAGAATATGGTTTGCGAAGGCATGTGGAAAAAGGGAGTCACTTCATCATAGGGTGAGTTGAATGGAGCATTGAATGGCTCGCTATATTCTCCGTCACTGGTGATGACACTTCCCCAAATATCCAGGCCACCTTCTCCGCCTGGTCGGTTGGATGCAAAATAGAGTACATAAGATTTCAAAAACATATCCCAGCCGACGGTGGGATGTAACATGGTGTAGGACCGGGTGTTGATGTGTTTTGGCAACTTAACCGGCGGCCCCCAGCCCCCTTCGTACAGGCGGTTGCGACTCCAAATCTCGCAGTTAAGCTCATTGGTGCCCTGTTTCTGCTCGCAGATGGTGTAGAACATTTTACTGGCATCCGGCATCAGTGAAATATGGGCGGCGTGAAGCTCGTCCGAAGAGGGGTTGAACGATTCCAGCCTGGCCTGCTGGTCTTTTATAACTGAATATACCCGGCTGGTATTCATTTTATTTTCTTCATCGGGGTAAACAGCGGTAAAGTAAATTTTATCAGCATAGCGCAAAGGAGCCATCTCTGAGTATTCAGTATTTACATTAGGACTAAGGGCATTTACGGCAAATAAATCCTGGTTATTCTCATCCAGCTTTCCAATGATCCATTCGCAGTGGTTGATTTCATCCTTGGCCAGGTGCATCAGTAAATCGCTTTCGTCCTGGTGGTTGTCGAGGTATCGGGAATAGAATTTAACGGCTTCAACGTATTTGCCCAGCGATTTTTTGGTCTGACCAATAAAGAAGTCGGCCTCCGATAAATTATCCGTTTTGGCATCGTCCGGTATTTGGTCGAAGAAAATCTCTGCTGCCGGGTAATAACGGAGCCTGCGGGCCGACTCTGCGGTATAAAACAACAGAGCCGCATCGTTGGGATATTTTTTTAACAGTTGCCGTCCATCGTCCAGAGCTTTGCCAAAATCACCTTTTTTGTACAATGAGTAAACATCGAAGCTTACCTGGTGAGGTGCCTGAGCTGACAATTGGATTGTCAGGCATGTAAGTAAAATCAGTATGGGGAAATGTAGTCGATTCATCTAAAAATTATTCAATCTCTCTGAAACAGTTAGTCTTGAAAATGCATGTTCAAGGGTTTGTAATCAGAATTTTTAAACATGGTTTTTTCAGGCTTTTACTTTGCCTTTTACATGTTACGCCAAGGGCCAAACTTTTTAATAGAATTAGTAGATGTTTAGGAGGTAGAAATCAAAAAATGAGGATTATTGGAGAAGCAAATATAGCCCTTAAACGTAGAACATTAGCAAATGTTCGGTAGCAACAAAAGGAATTTTGCAAGAGTGGAGTGAGACTTTTTAATGATTACAGCCACAAGGTACATAAATTCTCCCGAATTGCTGCACTGTATATTTTATAAAATACATGGTCGGCAGCGGTGCAGCGACTCGTCAATGACCAGTTCTACTGCACCGCTACCAGCAAATGATTAGATAAGTCGTGTAATTTATGCTTTGGAAATGCGCACACTCACGACCTTGTATTCCGGACAATTCGCTATATCATCATGTACATCGCCCGTCACCAGGTTTAGCAGGACTTCCGGAAAATGGAAGGTCGTACTCAAAACACCTGGCTTCACTTCATCGGTCACTTTTGCCTTGACATCTACGTGTCCGCGGGGCGATTCCACCCGCACGGGGTCGCCGCTCCTGACCGCAATGGTGGCGGCGTCGACCGGATTGATCAGCAAGACGTCTTCGTGGACGATTTTCGCATTGGCGGTTCGGCGGGTCATGGTACCGGCATTATAATGTTCCAGTACCCGATTGGTTGTCAGGATGAATGGGAAATCGGCCTGGTGGTCAAGGATTTCACTGGTTTCGACGAAATCCCGGAAAACGAAGTTGCCTTTTCCCCGCTTGAAGGTTTCGGTGTGCAAAATTTGCGTGTCCGTACCGTCGGGAGCGACTGGCCATTGCTTGCCGTTTTTGTCCAAATTGTCCCAGGTCACTCCTGCAAAGAAAGGTACGATCCGGCTGATTTCCTCCAACATACCTTTGGCAGAATAGGGTGCCTGCGGGTAACCGAGGCGGTTCATCATTTCTATGTAAATCTGTCCATCCGGTTTGCTGTCCCCGATCGGATCAACTACTTTCTGTACTTTTTGGATACGTCGTTCCCCGTTGGTAAACGTGCCATCTTTTTCCAGAAAGGAAGCAGCGGGTAGCACCACATGGGCGTGCTTGGTGGTTTCTGTTTCAAAAATTTCCTGTACCACCAGCAGATCCAGTGCATCCAACGCCTGCATGACCTTTTTGGAGTTTGGGTCACTTTGTACCACATCCTCACCGGTCAGCCACAGGGCTTTGAGTTTGCCCTCGAGGGCATTATCGTACATTTCCGGGATGGTGTAACCCGTTTTGGTGGGCATTTTTTCCACACCGTAAAATTCTTCGAATAGCTTGATATTTTTCGGGTCTTCCACTTTGAGGTAGCCAGCCCCCTGGTAGGGCTGCACACCCATGTCGGCCATGCCTTGAACGTTGTTCTGGCCGCGCAGCGGATTGACGCCACATCCCCGTTTACCAATATTTCCGGTGATCATGGCCAGGTCGGCGATCAGCATGACCGAGTAAGTACCCTGATAGTGTTCGGTGACGCCGAGCCCGTGAAAACTCATGGCTGCCCTGGCAGAGGCGTAGGTGATGGCAGCCGCCCGAACCTGCTCCCGCGGTACACCAGATACGGCTTCGAGATCGTCGATATTGAGACTTAATATTCCCTTTTTGAAATCCTCAAACCCCTCTGTGCGGTGGTTGACAAACTCATCTGCGACGAGCCCCTCGGAAATAATGTAGTAGAGCATCATGTCCAGAACGGCCACATTGGTCCCCGGGCGGAGTTGCAGGTGATGTGTGGCGTAGCTCGCTATTTCTGTCCGGCGGGGGTCAATGACGATCAGCGGGGTGCCTTTCATGGCTTTCTGTTTGATCTTTGCTCCGGTGACCGGGTGGGCAGCCGTGGGGTTCGCTCCGATAACCATGATGCATTCGGTGTACTTGATGTCTTCAATCGAATTGGTGGCCGCTCCGGTACCGAAAGAACGCTGCATCCCCAGAGCAGTCGGGGAGTGGCAGACCCTCGCACAACCGTCGATATTGTTAGTGCCAATAACGGCCCGGATCATTTTCTGCATGAGGTAGTTCTCCTCGTTGGTCGTACGGGCAGAGGAAATACCGGCAATGGCATCCGGTCCGTAGTTGTTTTTAATGGAAATAAGTTTTTCGGCGATGTAGTCATACGCTTCCTCCCAGGTGACCCGCTCCAGTTTCCCGTTTTTACGGATCTGTGGATACTGCAGCCGTTCGGGGTGGTTGTAAAAGCGGAAAGCATACCGACCTTTCAGACAAGTATGGCCGGCATTGGCCTCGGCGTCGTAAGGTGCCTGGATGCTCAGGATTTTTCCATCTTTTACACTGACTTCCAGGTTGCAACCCACACCACAATAAGTGCAGGTCGTCCGGACCTTGTCCTGTCCGACCACTGCCTTGGATTGGAAGACATCGTGGATGGCGCTGGTCGGGCAAGCCTGCGAACAGGCCCCGCAGCTCACGCAGTCGGAATTTAGGAAACTGTCGTCCAGCCCCATGATGATTTTATTGTCAAAACCACGTCCGCTCACGCCCAGGACAAATTGTCCCTGCACCTCGTCGCAGGCCCGCACACAGCGATAACACATGATGCATTTGGACAAATCGGCGGTCATGTACGGATGGCTGAGATCTTTTTCCCGGTCCGTATGCACTTTACCCGCCGGATAGCGCACTTTGCGGATACCCACCCGGGCGGCCACGTCCTGTAGTTCACAGTTACCATTGACCTCGCAGGTAAGGCAGTCGAGCGGATGATCCGTCAGAACCAGTTCGATGATGTTTTTCCGCAACTTCTGGATGCTTTCACTTTCGGTGAAAATCATCATATCCTCAGCCACGGGCGTGTGGCAGGAAGCGACTGTTTTTAAATGGGAGCCATTTCCCACTTTGCCTACTTGAACACTACACACCCGACACGAGCCAAAGGCCTCGAGGTTGGGGGCGTCGCACAGGGTTGGTACAAAGTCTTTGCCTTTGTACCGCCGGACAAACTGCAGGATCGTTTCGCCTTCTTTGATAGCGAAAGGTTCATTGTTGATGAGGGCGGTTTTGGTGGCGGTGGCTTTAGGGATCGTAGTGGTTAAGGATTCTATTGACATGAGTTTTATTTTTCAGTTAGGAATTGTTTTTTATTTGACGGTTTTAGGGATTTTACTGAACCCAATTTAAGCCTTTTGGGAAAAAATGGTCGTCCATTAATAAAGCGTGTATAACTAAGGTAATTCCCAAAGACAATCATCGTGTTTCTTGAGGTTGATAGATGTAATGTTTCAAGCTGTATTATGCACCTCCACCTCCGCCTGCCGATTTTCAATCAAAATGACCTCTGTTCCCTATTTCTCTTTCCCTCACTGATTTTTCTCATTCCTATCCTCTTTCACCGCACTTACATTTACACCAACCTAAATTCTCACATCAGGTAAACACAGAACAAAATGAAAATCAAACTTTTATTGGCTGTTGCAGCTCTGGCTTTTGTCTTTGTGACTTGTCATCAATACACCGAAATAACTGCTTCGCCAAGTGTGCGCCATTTAAAACCCTCGGAGGTGGCGGCTTACCATCAGGCCATCAACCTAACCATCGCCTGGGTTCCTTACGAAGATAGTCAGACGCTGGTCATGACCAAAAAGGATGAATGGAAAGTGGTCAGGAACGACGGGCCGTATAAAACGGGAAATATCCCGGTCATCCTGGTCACTTATCCGGGTTCAACGGATACCATTTGGATCGATATGAACACCGACAATGCACTCCTGGGCAAACTGATCAAGCACAGCCTGATGACTCAGGAGCCGATTCGTCGCCCTTTCGTCCAGTTCTTTGAGGAGGCCAGTTGTCAAAAATGCCACCCTGCGGATGTCAAAGTCAAGTTGGACTGATTAGCTGTTGGCAGAGTTTTTTCAGCCCTGCCAACAGCACATTCTCTATTTTCTTCCCAGCCACCAGGCCACCGCACCTCCAACAGCTGCACCCGTAACCGCCATAACCACCACATCCGCAAAGGTTGAAGTGAGGGTTCCGATATTGGTAGAACCATACATGATCAGGTCAAAGGTCAGGCCGACTAAAGCGCCGATGACTGCTCCTGTTTTTACCCCGGTAGCCACGGTGCTGATATTGGCCCAACGGCCGTAAATCAGGGCGAACAGGTAACCGTAAGCCAGGTGTCCGAGAATCATAGCCCACCAGACCATGTCTTCCATTTCCCGGTTGACGCCGGTCGCTGAACCCATATTGTTTTCAAAAAAGCTTCCCAGCAGGATGCCGTAAAACAGCCAGCCGAGAAAAAACGCTGCGACACCTCCGATGAGGCCCGCAATCAGGGTTTTGTTGTTATTCATGTCGTTTTGATTTATTAGGCCGGATTCGTTTTGGATAAAATCCAGGAACCGAACCAGCCCGGTTGATGAAAAAAATAGCCGCATTTAATATATCGGGCATTCTGAAAATTCATCTTCAAAACGAGCGTGTTGTCATTTGGCAAAATACTGCGCCAATTCGTCTTTGAAGTACGTCAGCGCGTTATAAACGGGCAACGGCATTCCGCCGCCCAGGGCACACAGCGATCCTGTCTGCAAGGTGTCCAGTAAATCGTTGAACAGTTCCGGGTCGATCTGATAGTTTTCACGTTGTGCCTTTTGCAACATCTCTTTTCCCCGGACGGAGCCAATGCGGCAGGGGAAACATTTTCCACAACTTTCGTGGGCGGTAAAAGCA
>JBFIJS010000110.1:0-9154 GCA_041600595.1 Saprospiraceae bacterium
CAGGGCGTCCAGTTCGGCCTGTGCTTTTTCTGCATCTGCTTTTTTGGCCCGGTAAATTGGCCCCATATTCCGGATTTTAGAACCCCCCGAACCATCCGCTTCGGCCAGTGCCATTTGTGTCAGGGTGTCGCGCAAAGCTGTTTTTTCGGCAATTTCTTTTTTGAGGAAAACGATTTCGTTGCGGTAGGTTTCGATCTGCGGCTGGTAACGGGCCTTTACCAGGTCTTCCTGATTTTTAAAAACCTCCTGTTCCATCTGTACCAGTTCCGCATTGATTTCTTTTTCAAAAATTTTCAATTCCAATGGCTTGGAAATAACGACGGCCAACAATACCGCCAGCACCAGCCTCGGGGCAGCCACCAGCCAGTCCCGCCACCACTTTCCGTTGCTTTTCATACTCATCACAATATAGCGGTCGAGGTTGAAGATCATGAGCCCCCAGACGAGGCCAAAAATGACGGCGAAAAAATAGGAATCAAATACGGTGTACAACGCATAGCCGGCAGAGAAAAAAGCCAGCACGCCCGTGAAGAACACGGTGGCGCCAATACCCATGTATTTGTTTACGTCGGTCGGGCATTTTTCCAAAATCGAATGATCAATGCCGGAACAAAAGAGGAAGAAATTTTTCAGTCGGGTCATAAGAATAATTTTTTTTCAGCTGGAAACACATGGGACGTGGACGGAGGGTCCGGGAGTTACATGGTCGATGACGATTTCCAGCTTTCTGGGTGATTGCGTTTCAAAACGGAAGGAAGATGCGGTTAATTATGGAGAAGCCAATTCTTTTTCGATAAAACAGCGGCCCGGATGGGACAAAATGATCTGCCTGTCAAAAAATTTTCCGGAAAAACAATGACGAAAAAGGGGGAATACCCGGTTTTGTTCCATATAAATAAGGCTATTCGTCGAAGCCAGCTACCTGTTTATCCATAAATCCTTGCAAAACCACCTACCTTGCATTGCATAATACCTTGTGATGACATATCTTTGTCTCGTCAATCAGAAAAAAAGGAAAGCTTGGAGGCGTTTTAGAGCATTTTTATACAAATTCTTTATTACTCCCGGCCAGTCTTCTTTTACAGAACTATATTTCGGTGACACTTTATTTAATAACCAATGAAAGTTCAAAACCTTTTGGAAAATACAAAACAACAGATGCGAAAGGGAATCCTGGAGCTTTGTATCTTGTCCATCATCTCGGACGAGGGCGAGGCTTACCCCAGCGACATCATCACCCGGTTGCAAGAGTCGGAGTTGATCGTGGCGCAGGGCACGATGTACCCTTTGCTGGCGAGGCTCAAAGGTGCTGGTCTTTTGGACTACACCTGGAAAGAGTCGGATGCAGGGCCGCCGCGTAAGTATTATGCCCTCACAGAAATCGGCAACCAGTTTCTCGATGGCCTCATGGCTACCTGGGGCCAGCTGGTTGAAGCCGTTACACATTCCACCAAAAATTTGAAAGCTAATAAGTAAAAAACAAATGAATAAGATCTCCAACATCAACCTCGGGGGCTTTCCCTTCACCATAGACGAAGACGCCTATGAAGCCCTCGACAAGTATTTGAAAACTATCCACCAGCACTTTCGAAATTCGGAGGGCTACGAAGAAATCACCACAGATATCGAGACCCGGATGGCTGAGCTTTTTCAGGAAAAACTGGAAGGCCGACCAATCGTCACGTTACCAGACGTGAAAAACGTCATCGCCATTATGGGTACGCCGGAAGATTTTGGGGCGGCCGAACCATTTGCAGAAGAAATACCTCGGTCTTCGTCTGGGAAATTCAAAATCAAAACAGGCAAGCGTCTGTTCCGCGATCCGGAACACGAAGCCATCGCCGGTGTTTGTTCCGGAATCGCCGCCTATTTTGGCATTCAGGATCCGTTGTGGGTCAGGCTTGCGTTCATATTGTTTGCCCTTACCGGCGGTTTTGCGCTGGTTGTCTATATCGTACTCTGGGCAGTCGTGCCCAAGGCGGATTCCGCCAGTGACCGACTGGCCATGCGGGGCGAGCCGGCCAATGTGGAAAACATTTCCAAAATTATCGAAGAGGAGTTGGAACATGTTTCCAAGAGAGTGAGCGAACTCGGGGAGGAGCTGAAATCTGAGTTTGCCTCAAAAAAAAAACTTTCGCAACGACCGCTAGCAAAGCCGAAAAAGGCGGGTACGACCAGAACTCCCTCGGGGATTCTTTCCGTGCGGCCGCTTCCGAAGGGGTTTATGTTCTGAGCGGGCTGATCAATTGGGTTATTCAGTTACTGAAAGGTGTGGTTCGGTTAGTGGCGAAAATCTTCCGCCCCGTTTTGTCCATCACCGGTATTTTACTGATAGGATTATTGGTTATTTTTTGGATAGCCATGGTCGTAGCCCTGTTTCTGGGGCTTCCGTTTACCGATTACGCAGTGCCGGGCTCGTCCCTGGTCTCCTTTCTGGGCACGTTCAATATCCTTTTTGTTTTAGGCATCCCGCTGCTGATGATTTCTTTGTTCATCATGCGGGTGTTCCTTCGGTCCGGTTTTCGTCCGAAATGGCAATTTGGGCTGTGGGCCTTCTGGGTAATCAACCTGCTCAGTTTGTCTATGATCTCGATGAAAACGCTTAAAGATTTTCAGCATAGCCACGAATTGGCCGTCAGCGACGAAAATTATACGATACCTTCGGATACTTTAGTTGTGGAAATGGAGCGGTCGCCCTTCCGGGATTCGTGGTTCAACCTCGGGGATGAAATTCTCATTTCTGACAACCAACTGGTAACACGCAGCATTCGGGTCAATTTTGAAAAAGCCCCATCCAATCGTTTGGAAATTATCCAAAACAATGAGGCCCGGGGAGGCAACTTGTCCGAATCACAGCATTTAGCCGAGTCAATCAATTATGCCTACCGTTTAGAAGGGAACAAACTGATTCTGCCTTCTCATTTTTTCGTCAATAAAGGTGAAAAATGGCGGGCACAACATGTCACGATCCGCATCCTCGTACCCGAAGGTATGTATGTAAAGCGCAACGAGGAAGTTTCGGACTACATTTCCCGTGTGGAAGAAGACCGCAACTCCAGGTTTCCCTGGCGCCAGCACGCCAGCCACATCTGGCAAATGGGTCCCGAAGGGATGGTTGCTCCGGATTACGTAGCCCAATACAAAAAGGAATTCAACCTCCGTGATTTTTCCAAGATCCGCCTGGAAGGCGATGTCCGGCTCAACCTCAAACAGGGCAGCCGCTACACCATCGTCCTGAATGAATCGGATAACCAGGACGAAGTGGAGATCACCCGCACGGGCGACCGCCTCAATATTTATGCCTCCGACAGGTACAACGAAACTTACGAACTGGACATCACCATGCCCCGCCTGGAAGAGCTCTGGGTTATGCGTTCTGACGATATCGAAATCAAAGATTTCAAACTCGACAACCTGCACATCGTGAACGAGGGGAACGGCCGGATCAATGCTTTTGCCGACATCAAAAACCTCGATATTCAACTGACGGGCAACAACGAACTGGATATCCGCGGCGAGGGGGATTTCCTCCAGGCGATCTTATCGGACAAAGCCGAGCTCGACGCCGAACATTTCACCGTAAAAAAAGCGAATGTCGAACTGGACAACGGCAGCATGGCGAAAGTTTCCGCTACCGATACGCTGTGGCGAAAGGCCATTGACAGCGAAATCATTTCCCGGCGTGCGCCGGTGATGATCGAGAAGAATTAAGGTTGGATGGTTGGGATGGTTGCACGTTCAGCAGGACGCAGCCATCCCAACCGCTCCAACTATCAAATCATCCGACCATGAAATTTACCACTTTTTCCTACGCCCTCATGGCGTTGTTTTTTTTGTTGAAAATGCCGGTGGTCATCGCCCAGCCAGTTGACAGCGATACCCCTCAGGACGAGCTCTTTTCGGAAATAGCCAACATGGATGAGGTCCTGTTCAATGCTTTCAACAATGGCAACATGGAGAAAATAAAAACCCTCTTCACTGAGGATCTGGAGTTTTATCACGACAAGACGGGCCTGTCAGGTTACCAATCGAATATCAAAGCCATCGGAGAATTATCCGCCGGCAGCATCAGGATCCGAAGGGCTTTGGTAGAAGGCAGTCTGAAGGTTTATCCCCTCCCGGGGTTTGGTGCTATCCAGGAAGGGCAACATGATTTTTTTGAAACCTTACCCGGGGAAAATGAGCGTCAGACCGGCACGTTCAAATTCATTCATATTTGGAAAAAAACAGAAGACGGGTGGAAAATCGCCCGTATCGTGAGCTACGATCATTGAACGCACTCTCCCGAAAGTTCCCGGCTCACCGGCATGACAACTCCCAGGCTGGAGCCGCCTCCTGATTTACCAACCTCTACTTTGTAACCAATCTTTACTACTTCCCGTCAAAGCCTAGTATCGGCTTTGCGGTAAGCCAATTTTCTGCTAAATGGAACCAGACAATCTGCTTATTAAAGAAACGATCCAGGGAAACAAAGCCGCTTTTGGCACCCTGGTAGAACAATACCAGGATTACGTCTTTTCCGTGACTATGAAAGTTTTGAAAAACCGGGAAGAGGCGGAAGAAGCTGCCCAGGACAGTTTTGTAAAAGCTTACCGGGCCCTGGCCAGTTTCGAACAACGGTCGAAGTTTGGTACCTGGCTCTATCAGATTGCCTGGCGTACGGCCATTGATCGCTACCGGGCACGGCCGAAAAACCGGCAGTCCCTCGACGACGACCAGTCCTTTTTGCAGGTGGCCGACCGGGAAGATACACCGGATCAACAACTGCAGCAGCAAAATATGAGGTCGCTGATCGAACAAGCCCTCGGCCAAATGAAAGCACAAGATGCGGCCTTGCTGACGCTGTACTACCTCAACGAGCAATCCGTCAAAGAAATAGCTGACATTACCGGTCTGACGGAAAGCAACGTGAAGGTTAAGCTGTTCCGCCTGCGGGAAACCCTGAAAAACATTTTGACAAAAAACCTGAAAGGGGAGGTAAAAAGTTTGTTATGAATACACAAGAACTAATGTGGAATTACGCCGAAGGCAAATGCAGTCCGGCGGAAATGGCAGCCCTCGAAAAGCTGTTGTCGGACGACCCAACCCAACAAATGGAGCTGGATCAGATTCTCCGGCTGCAGGCCGAATTGCTGAGCCTGCAACCCGATGCTCCTTCCATGCGCTTCACCCGGAATGTGCTGGACGCGCTTCCCGACATTTACCCGAGTGAGGCAACCGATCCGTTAATCAATCCTGTCTGGAAAAAAGTGTTTTGGCTGGCCCTCGCAGCCATGATAGCGGCTGTGGTTTTGTGGCCCAGGTCGTCACATTCATCCGGCAGCCGGCTTTCGTCCGCAGTCGATCAGGCCGTTGGAAGTCTCCACCAACTGACAGGGCTGGTGCCCGATACCGTCATGCAATATTTTGTACTGACTTTACTTTCTGCCGGGCTCCTGATGCTGATGGATAAGATCTTTTTGCGAAAAAGAGGGACGAGTCTGCTAATGATATAATTTCAAGTTTAGAAAATAAGATACTCCTGTTCTCTGTCCGGATCTATACAAATCCTGTGGAGGTATTCCGTGGTTACTTCAAGTACCCACGAAATTTCATACAAATTAGCGAGGCACTTGAAGTAACCCGCTAATCACAGCATACGCATCCAAATAAAGCACTACTCCATTTAATTTCTCCACTTTTCCCGCTTAAAGCGAGACTTACCCGCCTTTTTCCCGTCTCCAGATGGAGTACATTGGAAAAAAGAAAATTCTGCTGCCCAATCAGGTTTGTAAATAAATGATGGTGAAAGCCGGCTGGTTTTCCAACATTAAATTTCCCAAAGTGGCGAGCCATTCACAGGCAGATTTATAAAGCTTACTACATTCAATCGAATATTAAATTGCCCGCCTTTTTTCCAGGAAGACTACACGACCCCAGGACATAAGGAAACATACATTCACATTCACCATATTTTTTAATCAAAAAACAAAACAATGAGGGTCCGTTTATACAAAAAAACGAAAGACAATCTGTCCTATTTCCAATTTCTGACTGACGATGAGGTGGTGGTGTTGAACAGCCAGGGGTACGACGGAAAAGCCAACCGAAACAAAGGCGTACGGTCCGTAGTGGCCAATGCCGGAAATCCTGACCGGTACGAAATACAAAAGATCGGGGGCAAATATTTTTTCACCATAAAAGCGGGAAACGGAGAGGAAATAGCCAGAAGTGTGGAGTATGATGAAGAACAGGAGATGGAAACGGCGAAAGCTACCTGTATCGCCGAGATTCCTGCGATTCCCTCCAATGAAGAACAAGCTGCCGAAACGGATGCCACCCCGGCAGCGCAAAAAGCGGAAAAGGCTCCTGCCGATGCCAACCCGTATCGCGGGAATGGCGATGGCGACGACAACTACAAACCACTCGCCTTTTACCAGGAGCGTATTCAGGGGGTGGAAAACGGATTCGATAGTTTTGCGTCTGATGATGGAACCAATTTCTATTTCACCCTCAACCGGAGCGGGCGTATCGTTCTGATCAGTGAATCTTACACTTCCCAAAGTGGCCGCAACAACGGCGTGGAGTCGGTCATGAAAAACCTGCCGGTCCCCGAGCGCTACCAACGAAAAATCCACACAAACGGCAATCATTATTTCAACTTGCTGGCTGGTAACAACCAGGCCATCGCTACCAGCGTCTGGTTTGGTTCGGAAGGGGAAATGAACGAAACTATTCTGGCTCTGCAACAGGGCTTTTTCGGAACCACATCCACGGGAGAACTCGAGGCGATGGAGGCCGGATACCGGGCTTCTGTTGCCATTGTGGAGGCTCCCGTTGAGCGGCGTGATGTGGAAGAAAAACCCAGGAAAAAAAGGAAGAAAAGAGAAAAGAAAGAATCCGCAGGAGAAAAAGTTTACCTCAAATCAGGTGGCTATCTGTTCAATGAGGTGACGTACCAGACGATGCGCAGCGCCAATGGAAAATATTATTTTTCCTTCCGGAATGCAGACGGGAAGTCCATTCTTTTGAATGCCAACGTCCGCGGCTTTAACACGGAGGAGGAAGTCGATGCCGCCGTTCAGCGCATCCTGGAGTTTGGTCCGACGGAAGCCAATTACCTGGGAAAAACCACCAGAAATGGAAAGTATTATTTCTACCTGCGGGATGCCGAAGGCAAGAATATCGGCAAGAGTTTCTTTTTTGACACAGCGGAAGAAATGCAGGAGGCGATCGGTCTGCTGGTCGGACAGACCAGAGGAGTGGTAGCGCCGCCACAGGGCCTGGCGACTGCCGATGCGGTGCGCGATGACTATCTCCCCTGCGATCGTTATACCGGCGGTGCGGGCTTCCATCTCTTCTTCAACGCCATGGGCGAGGAGTGGTATTTTGCATTTAACGGAGACAACGGCAAAACCTACCTCCGGTCGGAAGGCTACACCACCGAATCGGCCCGGGACAACGGAGTTGCTTCCGTGATTAAAAATGCACCACTGGAAGAACGCTGGAAAATGGTGGAAGAGGATGGGAAATTCTATTTCACCCTGCGGGCCGGCAACCATCAGGAAATTGCCCGCAGTTGTCCGTACGATGATGCCGCTTCCAGAGATACTGCCTGGGCGTGGATCACCGGTGAGGAATCGATTATCGGATTTGGATCAACAGAACGGGAAGGAGTTCGCTTTTCGGCGGGCATGATTCGGCGGGAGGCAGTAGCAACGGAACGTAAGCGCCGGGAAGCGGAGGCCGCTGCCAAAGCAGCAGAAGAGGAAGCAAAAATAAGAGCAGCAGCAGAAGCCAAACGCAAAGCCGATGCAGAGGCCGCCGTCGCAGCCAAAGCTGCCGAGTTGGCCGCTAAACGGAAAGAGGAAGAAGCGGTGGCCAAACGCAAAGATGATGATTACCTCGCCTGTAAAGAATATGAGGCACACGCCGCGGCAACATCGGATGCCAATCCTGATTTCGCCACTTTCCAGCAGGATGGTGAATACTATTTTGCGTGGGTAGAAGATGGAACGGTACTGATGCGCTCGGAAGGCTATACCACCGAAAAGGCCCGGGACAATGGCATCGAATCGGTGAAGAAAAACCGGGACCTGGAGGAGCGTTTTAGCATAGAGGAAAAAGTGAACCATTTCTTTGTCGTGCTCAAAGCCGGCAATCATCAGGAAATCGCCCGCAGTTGTCCTTATAAAGACCGGGCAGCAGCCCTGGCATTATTCCCCTCCGCCAGAGAGAAGGCAAGGGCCGCCAAACTGGCGGCGGCCGCTCCGCCAAAGCCGGCGCACCGGGACGATGATTACCTCGCCTGCAAGGAATACCTCGACCACATCAATGATGTTTCCGAAAAATATCCAGGCTTCATCACTTTTGAAAAAGAAGGTCAGCACTATTTTGCCTGGGTGGAAAATGGCGAAATCGTTCTTCGCTCGGAAGGCTACACCACCGAAAGTGCCCGCAACAATGGTATCGAATCGGTGATGAAAAACCGGGAAATTCAGGAGCGGTTCAGCGTCGAGGAAAAAATGGGACATTATTTCCTCGTGCTGAAAGCCGGTAACCATCAGGAAATAGGACGGGGCTGTCCGCAAAAAGAAAAGAGCGGGGCGATGGCCTGGTTCCCTGCCGGTACGGCTGCCAAACTGGCGGCAGCCGCAACGTTGCTGGTGCCGGGGCCTACACCGGAGGAAAAGGAAGACGACTACCTGCCATGTTCGGCTTACGAAGGTCATGAGGTGTCGGATGCGGCTAATAATTTGGCTTTGTTTGAGCACGACGGCCAATATTATTTTGTCATTTACAACAAGGATGGCAGCGTTCGCCTGCGCAGTGAGGGTTTTGAAACCATCGCCAACCGCAATGATGAACTGGCTGCTGCCCTGAAGTATTTGGATCATAAAAAAATGTACACCACCATGACGTGGGGCAAGTATCGCCTGCACATTCTGAAAGATGAGAATGGTCGGGAGGTAGGCCGTAGTTGTCTGGAAAGGGTGCCGATGGCCGCCATCCCGCCGGTCTTGCCGGAAAAGGAAGATGACTATCTGAAATGTGAGGAATACGAAGGCCGGAAAGTCAACGACAAAGAAAACAACGTAGCCCTTTTCAAACACGAGAACGGCCAGTTCTATTTCGCCGTTTACGACGATGAGGGGAAAGTTCGCATCCGCAGTGA
>JBFIJS010000111.1:0-9138 GCA_041600595.1 Saprospiraceae bacterium
CCACTGTTCAGGGTAACTACCACCCCCTGACCATGATCAGCCTGGCCGTTAATTACGCCATTTCCGGCACCGATCCTTTGTCCTACCATTTTGTCAACCTTGCCTTACACGTGGTCAATGTGTACCTGGTTTACAGGTTTATCCTGATGCTGGTGCCCGATCATCTGTTCATTGCCCTGACAACTGCTCTTTTTTTTGGGGTTCACCCCATGCACGTGGAGTCTGTGGCCTGGGTGTCGGAACGGAAGGATGTTCTTTATGCGCTGTTTTACCTGCTGGGCCTGATGAGTTATTTAAAATATGTCGATCAAAATACCCGAAAATACCTCTTCCATACCTTGGGTTGGTTTCTGCTTTCGATTCTGTCGAAGCCTGCGGCTATCGTGTTTCCGGGAGCTTTGTTTGCCCTGGATTTTTACCGGCGGAGAAAGCTGTCTCTGACGTTAATTACCGAGAAGCTTCCCTTTGTGCTGCTTTCCCTCGTTTTGATCTTTCTGACCATGAAAGAACAAACCGCTGTGGGGGCGACGCCGATGTCCGAAGTTTACGATTTTTCGACGAGGGCGTTTTTTCCTTTTTATGGCTACATGATGTACCTGGTCAAAATGGTCTGGCCATTTGATTTGGCTGCTTTTTATCCGTTTCCACCGCTCAGGACGGCTTTGCCATTGAGCTATTTAGTATCCCCGCTGGTGTTTTTGGCCACCGTATTGATTTGTTTCAAAACCTGGCGGAAACACCGGGAGATCACGTTTGGCTTTGGCTTTTATCTGATCAACCTCATTTTAGTTTCCCAGATTTTCCTGTTTGGTTCGGCCATCATTGCTGACCGGTACACTTACCTGCCCTACGTAGGGTTGTTTTTTTTGGTGGGCTGGCTGATCGACCAATATTTGCCGGGGAAAAAGACGGCTGCTTACGGGCTCGTCGCAGGGCTGGGGTTGCTTTTCGCTGTTTTGACGATCAGGCAGACGGGGGCCTGGGAAAGCACCGCCACCCTTTGGGACAATGCCATCCGCAATCATCCGAGTGCAAAAGCTTATAAAAGCAGGGCCAACGTCTTTCAGCAGGCAGGTGATTTTTCAAATGCTATCGCTTACCTAAATAAGTCTATTGAAATGAATATCAATGACGAAGGAGCTTTTCACAGTCTCGGTGTGATCTATTTCAATCAGGGACTTGACAGCCTTGCACTGGCCAATTTTAACGCAGCGCTAAACCTGAAACCGGACTATGAAGAGGCCCTGAACAACCGCGGCTCACTGTATGCTAAAATGGGGAAAAACGACCTGGCCAGGGCCGATTTTGAAAAAATGGCGCAGTTGAACCCCGGCTCGGCAGCAGCACTGAAAAATCAGGGCGGACTGTTTTTGCAGGAAAACAAATTTGCGGAAGCAATTGAAGCGTACGAAAAGTACCTCGCCCGTCACAACAACGATGCGGAAGCCCATGCTTATCTCGGTATTGCCTGCTTGCGAACAGGAGCCAATGAGAAAGCCGTCCGGGCATTTGAAGAGGTCTTGAGAATCAATCCCGGCAACCTCAGTGCCTGGCACAACCTCAGTACGGCCCACGTCAATCTGCAGCAGTATGACAAAGCCAGGCAATATTTGCAGTCCGCTTTCGAGGCCGATGCTACCAATGAGAATAACCTCAAGGCAATCAGTAAGATTTATTTTTCGATGGGAGACACAGCCAATGCCTATGCTATTTTCAGAACTGCCAACCAGTTGAAGGGGCAATAAAAAAGGGACGCCAACCGGCGTCCCTCACAATTTACTCTCAAAATGGTAGTACATGAAACTTAACTTAGAACGAATAAACAGCTGCAAAAATAAGGGCAGGGCTGGTGGCAGTAGGATTGCCATCCTTATCAAAGAATGAGTCTTCACTGGCATGGTCGACTCTGAATTCGGGAATCAAAGTAATCGGTCCGAGGGAAATATTTCCCGACAGGGTAAGAGAAGTAATGCTATTGTCAGCAACTCCGGTGATCAGTCCGTCGTCGTCACCGATATATTCTCCCCGCAGGCCCAGCGTTACCGTTTCGCTGATAGCGTAGTTGGCATAGAGGGCTGCTCCGAACCAATTCGAATCTCCCGCTTCTTCTGCACTGACCCGCTTGGTTGTGGCATTCAGGCCCAATCCAAAAGCATCGGTGACGGCATAGGTGGCCGTCAGGTCGAACTGCGTACCGGTCACTTCGTTGTTGGGGTTGGCGTCGTCCTCTTTCCCGGTCAGGAAGTTCAGGTAAGCAGCGAGCCCGCCTGCTTCGTAAGATAGCTGAGCGCCGAAGTGTTTGCCGCTGACCTCGTCAATCTTCGTGTCGGTGTCGTCGAACACCCCGACCATGGCGCCAAAATTTTCCGAAAGAACAAAGTCGGCCTTCAGGCCGGTATGGAAAAAAGGCCCGTTGGAAAACATGTAGGAGGTGCTGTAATTGACGTTGGCAGGAGCATCGATCACCTCGTACCCAACGTGCGTCCCAAAGTTGCCCAGTGTGAAACTAACCTTGTCGCTGGCGGCATAGGAAATGTACAATTGTTTGATAAGTGCGAGGGTCGTCCCGGTATAGCCGTTGGCTACTTCGGCCCGGGGCCCCACGGCCAGGTCAGCGACAAATCCAAATTTACCTTCCTTCGAGAACACCACGTTGGCCATGCCAGGGGTGAACGAATTGTGGGTTTCGGTAAACGAGGTCGGGAAGGGCATTTCATCAAAATGGTACTGGTAGTAGGCATCGACAAAGCCGCTGATCTGCAACGGCGGGTCATCGGCCTCTGCTTCAGTGGTGGTTTCGCCTACGGGAAGCGGGTCCGCCGCATTGGCCTGAAAGGCTACATCCTGGGCAAAAATGACTATGCTGTTCAACAAAAACATTAGCGTAAAAAGGGCATGGTAGAAGGATTTCATGTTCCAATTATTTTAATAATGACGGTTCAGAAAACAGTCATTTTGCCAGCCCGTTTGTCTGCGAAACAACCGGAACTGACAGGTGAAAAAACTTGATTTGGAACATCCTTCTTCCATCAAAACCAGCCATTGAATTTTGCAGTTTTCAGAAAATGGCTACTTTTGATTTAGCATTGAGGAATCCGGATATTCCGTATTCTTTAGCGAGGCGCCTGGCTGCGAACCGGGCGTCTTTTTTTTGTTTTTTTGGGTGTTATCAGCTTTGCCGGACCGGGACACCTGCGAGTATCCCGGCCTCTCGTTAGTTGCTTGTTCTCAGTTCCCTGGCACTACTCAATAGCCAGTGCATAGGAGCCTTTCTCCACATCCTGATAGGCCGACATTTCGTGTTCTGACACATCGAGGCCTTTTACCTCCTCTTCTTGTGTAACCCGAATACCAATCGTTTTCTTCAGTAAAAACAGGGCACCAAAGCTGAAAGCAAAGGTGAAGGCACCGATGGCCGCAACACCAACCAACTGGAAAAGGAACTGGTCAAAGCTGGCCAGGCTACCGAAGATTCCCACGGCTAACGTTCCCCAGACACCACAAACCAGGTGGACAGAGGTGGCGCCCACCGGGTCGTCCAGTTTTCTTTTATCAAAAAATACCACGGAAAAGGGGATAATCATCCCGGCAATAAAACCAATCAGGATGGATTCGCCCGGTGTCATCAGATCGGCTCCGGCCGTGATGCCGACGAGGCCGCCGAGGATGCCGTTCAATACCATGGAAAGGTCGTGCGACTTGAACATGGCGTAAGAAACGATGAAAGCGCCCATCGCACCGGCCGCTGCGGCCAGGCAGGTGGTAACGAATACCAGCGAAACGGCGGAGGCATCGGCAGATAAAACGGAGCCCCCGTTGAAGCCAAACCAGCCAAACCAAAGCAGAAAAACGCCGATGGCTGCCAATGGCAAATTGTGCCCGGGAATGGGCTTGATTTTACCGTCACTGGTGTATTTACCCAGCCGGGGCCCGAGTAACAGGATCGCAGCCAGAGCGCCCCATCCGCCAACCGAGTGAACCAGTGTGGAGCCGGCAAAATCGTAAAAACCCATCGCATCCAGCCAGCCTGCTCCCCATTTCCACATACCGGTGATGGGATAGCTGACGGCAACAAACAAGGTGGCGAAAAGGAGGAAAGCGTTCAGTTTCATTCGCTCGGCAACGGCTCCGGAAACAATGGTCGCACAGGTGGCAGCGAACATGGCCTGGAAGATAAAGTCGGTGTAGTAGGTATAATTTCCGTCAGCATATTCCAGTGCACCGGCCGCTCCTTCCGGCAGCGACAGGCCGAACCCGGCAAAACCGAAAAAACCGCCTTCTGTTTCACCTCCCGGGTACATGAGATTGAAGCCCATGATGTAATAGGTCAGCAAACCAATGGAGATAATCATGCAATTCTTAAAGAGGATGTTGACGGTGTTCTTTTTTTGGACAAACCCCGCTTCCAGGGTGGCAAACCCCAGGTGCATGATAAATACCAAAACGGTAGCAATCAATATCCAGAGGTTGTTGGTGGTAAAAAGTGATTCAGTCATAATACAAGCTGTTTTATTCGGCGGACGGTCGGCAGTTGATCCCAAAAATGACTTGGTTCGGGAACAGTCAACAACGGCTCGGTCCGCCTTTCGTTAAAGTCGTTTTGGACACAAAAAGAGCATCGCCCCGGCCAGCCGGTACAGGCACGAAACAGGCTGCCGCTTTTTATGTCGGTGCTGAAATGATGATTAATAGTTTGGTTCTGGCCACGTAGTTAGAGAGAGATCGGAGAAGTTGTGTGGCGGCGTTTGGTCAGTGGTTGAAAAGGCAGGTTAGGGAAAGGACAAGGGATAATGATCAGAGTGCTTCGGCACCCGATTCTCCCGTACGGACCCGCGTGAGTGAGTCCATGTTCAAAACGGCAATTTTACCATCGCCGATTTCTCCGGTACTGCCGGCTTTGGTGATGGCAGCAATGATTTCTTCTACTTTGTCGTCGGTCGTATAAATGTTGATCTGCAATCGGGCGATGTAATCGGCATCGTAGGTGCTGCCGCGATAAACCATCGTCTCCCCTTTTTGCAATCCGATGCCCCGTACCTCGTTCATCGTGAAGAATGGCACATCAATACTGGCCAATTCCTTGCGGATGTCTTCGAAGCGGGACAGACGAACTATGGCTTCTACTTTTTTCATGTTGAATAGTTTTGGGAGTGAAGTAAAAAACGGGGGTTTCCCCTCAGTGTGCACGGCCGTTTTTTCCTGATTCCCTTTATTTAAAATTAATGTTTTTCGTTATTCTCTTTTTGTCCGACCGGGACTGAATCCCGGTTCTTTTTTCTTGTCGAATGGATGTTCGCAACCATCTGTTAAGTTGCTGGTAGAGAAGGGCGACTGACAGGTATGTTTTCAGGGATAGCCTGTTGATTGCCTTTTATTCAATCAAAGTCTTTTATTGTTGAAAATAAGTCAACTTTAAGCTCGTTTGCTTGACAAATTTACACTTAAACATCGGAAGCCGAAACCTTTTGTGAATGAGTAAAGCCGTTGGCGGAGGTACGTTGATGCGTCACCAACATAAATTTTATTTTTGGAAAAACAGAGAATATAATTTTGGGAGAAGGCGATCTGAGGAGAATTTAATCTTCTTTCCCGGCTGCGTCTTTATTTTAGGGTAAATGGGTGTTTACCTCCTCTTTTAGCTCAAACCAGATCAATTGGTCGCTCCGGATAAAATGGAGCTGCAACGACTCACCGGCCTCTTTTTCGACGGGGTTCTCGAAGCAAAACAGTGCTTGTCCCCAGTGTTTTAACTCTCCCTGGGGGCGGCTGGAAACGACAATGTCCTGGTAAAGGGTGAGGTCGAACCAGAAGGCTACAGCTTGTACTTCCCCTTTCTCTTTGAGGTTCACGGTCAGGTTTTTTGTAATGGGGGCGTTGTCGTGGACGGCTGCTGGCAGGTTGTAAAAGTCGAATTCCGTAATGGGAAAAACATCAGAAAGTGCCCGGTGAGGTTCGCTGTCGAGGTGCACGGTCAGGTATTCATCCTGGATGCGGTACTGGTCGAAGGCGGAGAGGTCAAAGCCGGATATTTGCCGGACGGGACTGACTTTACTGCGGGCGGGTATCTCGATCAGTTGTCCGAATATTCGGACCCCGGCAGGAATGATGACGGCGTCGTCGGTGAGCAGATTTTTTTGGGCATGCCGTACCGTCGGCAATACGCCTTCCCCGATGACCCCGGCATCGAGTATTTCCGACACGAGGAGGCTTGCCTTACCGGGAAGGTCGGTGCCGATGTCCAGAGCGGTCGATTTTTTGTTGACGACTTTGATCTTTTTGGCGTAACCGTTGGCGGCGATGATTTCTCTGGCGGTTTCGGCCAGGTGCGGGTGCATTTCGCAGGCCACGACTTTTTTGGCACCGGCCCGGGCAGCCATGAGGGCCAGCAGGCCGGTGCCGGTGCCAATATCCAGAACAGTAGTATTATTGGTAACAGCCAGCTCGATGGCTTGCTGGTAGGCTTCATTGCGGAGGTCGTCGGCAAGCATCACAAAATGCCAGCCGGGTATCTGATGGTTGAGCAGCCGGCGCAGGTTGCGTTGGGCACCTTCGTTTTTGGGGTCCACTTTCAGGGCTTCCCGGTAGTAGGATTCGGCGGCTGCCAGGTCGTTGTCGTCTTTGGCAATGTTGCCCAGCAGGACGTAGGCTTTGGCATCATTGCTGTCTTTTTCGATGCCTTTCAGCAAGATTTCCCTGGCTTTTTCCGCCCGGTCTAAATCGAGGTTGAGCCGTCCAAGCAGAGAATGTGCGGCAGCGTTGTCGGGATCGATTTCCAACACTTTCAGATAATAAGGTTCCGCTTCGGAGAAGAGGCCGGCGTCGGCGGTCAGGTTACCCACGTTGATGAGGGCAGGAACGAAGTCGGGGTTGATTTCCAGCGCTCGCTCAAAAGCCGCCCGGGCTTTTTTGATCTGCCTTTTTTCGTAAAACAGGTTGCCGAGGTTGAAGTGGGCGGAAGCCATATCAGGGGCCAGTTCGATGGTTTTGAGGTAGGCGTCCTCGGCGGCCTGGTAACGGCCCAGCGACAGGAAAATATTGGCGGCATTGTAGACAATATCGGCCCGGCCGGGTTGCAATTCCATAGCTTTTTGAATGGACGCCAGCGCATCTTTCAGTTGCCCCCTTTTTTTCTGGGCAGAACTGAGATTGGACCAGGCATCCACATTGATGGGGTTGAATTGTACGGCTTTTTTCAGGAGGTGGGTGGCATCAACAGGCTTTTTGTCGATGAGAATGACGCCAAGGGCATTGAGGACATTGTCGTTGTTTGGGTATGTCTTCAATAATTTGCGGAGCATTTTTTCAGCCTCTTTAAGATGGCCTTTATTGTAGTGTGAAAGGGCTTCCTGAAAATATGCCTGCGGATCAAGGTTTGTATTCATCAAGGTCTGTTTTAGAAAAGATAGATAACCGAAGCCCCCACTGATGTTGCTTGCGCTACAACCCGAGAATGCGTCTGTTCAATTGTTCGTCGGCCTGGCCTCCGGCAAAATCGTCGAAGGCTTTTTCCGTCACCTGAATAATGTGGTTTTTGATAAACGGGGCGCCTTCCTCTGCGCCTTGCTGGCTACTCTTGATGCAGCACTCCCACTCCAGTACAGCCCAACCATCGAAGCCGTATTGGGAAAGTTTGGCGAAGATAGATTTAAAATCCACTTGTCCGTCACCCAGCGACCGGAACCGTCCCGGGCGATCGGCCCAGCCCTGATAACCACCGTACACACCGCTGCGCCCTGTCGGGTTGAACTCCGCATCTTTGACGTGGAACATTTTTAGTTTTTCATGATAAATATCAATGTGGGCGAGGTAGTCCAGTTGTTGCAGGACGAAGTGACTGGGATCGTAGAGCATGTTGGCCCGCGGGTGGTTGCCCGTAGCTTCCAGAAATCGCTCAAAGGTGATACCATCGTGGATGTCTTCTCCGGGGTGAACTTCATAACAAAGATCAACGCCGTTTTTATCAAACTCATTCAGAATCGGCAGCCAGCGTTTTGCCAGTTCCCTGAACCCTGTCTCGACCAACCCCTGCGGCCGTTGTGGCCAGGGGTACATGGTGTGCCACATCAGTGCGCCGGAAAAGGTAGCGTGGGCTTTCAGGCCGAGGTTGGCACTGGCTTTGGCGGCCCATTTCAATTGCTGCACGGCCCATTTGGTGCGGGCTTTGGGGTTGTTGCGGACCTCTTCCGGAGCAAATACGTCGAAGCCTGCATCGTAAGCGGGGTGCACAGCTACCAACTGGCCCTGGAGGTGGGTGGACAATTCGGTGATCTGCACGCCGCAGGCTTCTACCCGGCCCTTAAGATCGTCGCAGTATTTTTGACTGGTCGCAGCTTTTTTTAAATCGATGAAATGGGTTACCCAGGTCGGAATCTGGACGCCGATATAGCCGAGGCTGGCGGCCCAGGTGCAAATATTTTCCAAGGTGTCGAACGGTGCCTGGTCGCCTGCAAACTGTGCGAGAAAAATGGCCGGGCCTTTGATGGTCTTCATAAATCGATTGTTTATGGTTGGTAGTGGACTGTTTTTCGGTCTGATGGGGAGAGGGGGCCAAGATAGGAAATTATTGATTTTTTGCAGTGTGGCTGGCCAGGCTGTTTGTGACCACGCCACCGACCGGCCCATTCCGTTGCTTGTTGCCGGTCGGGAAAAGGGCCGGCCGGGAATGATGGGTTATGGCAGTTGTGATCCGGGAGTTCGCAAAAATTTTACCCGATTATGTATAGCTATTTCAGGACAAGGCATCCTTTGGTTGTCCAATTTTTTTTTACATTCAGCCCAAATTTTCAAAACAAACAAAAATCAATATGTCAAACACCAACCGTCTGTTGTCCCTGGATGTCTTCCGCGGACTCACCATCGGCTTCATGATCCTGGTTAATTGTCCGGGGGATTGGGGCAACGTTTACGGCCCGCTGCTCCACGCAGACTGGCACGGCTGCACCCCAACGGATCTTGTATTTCCTTTTTTCTTATTTATCGTAGGTATAGCGATCGCCTACTCGCTTGAGCGCCGCAAAGCGGAGGGAGCCGACCGCAAAAAGATTTACCGGAAAATTCTTTCGCGCACCCTGTGGATCATCGGTATCGGCCTGTTTCTGAACGGAGCCTTCGAATTTGATCTGGCGACGTGGCGCATCC
>JBFIJS010000112.1:0-9120 GCA_041600595.1 Saprospiraceae bacterium
AAGACCTTATTCGAAATGACAAAATTCACAAATCATAAACTTGATTATCAGTAAGTTACGCTCTGATAATTCAATTTCGAATAAGGTCAAGAGTAATAATCCTTTGTTGCATAAGTTTTATCCTGGTGCCTGGAATTTAAGGTGGAAATATTTCCCGAAAAAAGCCTGAAAACCCTGCACTTCCGTGGTTTACATTTAGCATTCAAAACCTTGATATTATATTCACACAAACTGGAATACAAGGATTATAAACCGGGGATTTCTTTTCTTTGCCCGATCATGATAAACCACCTTATCCAATTTTTCAAAGATTCAATTGCCAACGCCATCGGGATTGTGTTTGCCATGACGGGCGTCATTTTTGGAACCTGGGCCGCCCTGATTCCATTTGTCAAGAATAAATTTGCATTGGACGAGGCAGGTTTAGGAATTTTCCTGATGATGCTGCCGCTCGGCGCCACCTGCATGAATCCCCTTTCCGTCCCTTTCATCCGTAAGTTTGGCCCGGTGACAGCGACCCTCCTGTCCCTGGTTTTACTGGGTTTTACGGTCACCCTGCCCGTCAATATGCCAACGGTTTGGCTGAGTGGGGCCATGCTTTTTTTGCAGGGTATGGGCTACTCGGCGATCAACATTACCATGAATACCTGCGCCACCCAGTTGGAAATGATCAGCTCGAAAAGCATCATGGCCACCTGTCATGGCCTGTGGAGCGGCGGAGCGATGATCGGCTCCGCTGCAACTGGCATTGCCGTTGGATGGGGTGTGCATCCAGCGTATTATGTGATAGGTATTGCCCTGTTTGCCACGATTGTGGCGTGGGCCGTGAAAAAGACCCTGAATCGCCTGCCACCGCCCACTACCCTGCCCGATTCGGAAGAAAAAAAACAAAAGGTATATATCCGCCCCAACAAAGACCTGTGGATTCTCATCATTATTGGCTTGTGCGTCAATCTGGGTGAGGGCACCATGGCCGACTGGGCTGCAGTCTACGTGAAAGATGTCATGAATACCAGCGTTTCGGTAGCCAGTTGGGGATTTGCGACCTATGCATTTTTTATGATGAGCGGAAGGTTACTCGGCGATGGTTTAGTGAACCGTTTTGGCAGTATGTCTATGCTGCGGGGATGTGGAGTACTGCTGACGACCGGTTATCTGTTGGCCGTTATTTCCCCCAATGTAGTTATCCTGTTTGCCGGGCTGGCCCTGATCGGACTGGGCGTTTCCCTGGGCTCTCCTATTTTGTACGCCGCTTCTTCCAAAGTGCCGGGACTGCCTCCCGGCGCAGGATTGGCCATTTACAATACCTATGCTGTCGTGGCTTTTTTGGGCGGACCGGTAATCATCGGTTTCCTGGCCAGAGCTTTCAGCCTGCCCATCGCTTTTCTAACTGTAGCACTGACGGGTGTGGTATGGGTCGTGCTGGCACGGGATTGGCGAACAAAAAAAGCCGGGTGATAAATTGCAGATTAATCGCATTCCGGGCAACTGGTCCATTTCGATTTTATCTTTTTTCAGAAATCGGCAGAAGACACTTATTTTTATTTAAATGAACCGGCCGCAAACTAAGTTGATGATGATAAACAATCGACACTCTAAAAATTCATAAAGCACTGATTTTCAGACTATTGCAACACTGTCGACTGCCGACTGTTTACTGCCAACTGCCGACTGCCAACTGCTTACTGCCGACTGCCGACTGCCAACTGTTTACTGCTATTCCAAGCATCCAAATACGTCCGGCCCGAAATATTTTATCCAAAAAAAAAGACACGTATGCAATTGTCCGCACAAATCGCACAGCAATTCAGGGAAGTACAGTTGCATGGCAACTGGGTCGCCACCAACCTAAAAACCCAATTATCAGATGTGACCCGGAACGAAGCCACGGCGAAGATTGGCACGTTGAATACCATAGCTGCACTCACCTTTCATATCCACTATTATGTGGCTGGCCTGATTACGGTATTGGAAGGTGGCCCGCTAACCATCCGGGATAAATACAGCTTTGACCTGCCTGCCCTCAACTCCGAAGCGGACTGGCAAGAGTTGTTGCAACGAACGTGGAACGACGCCGAAAAATTTGCCAAATTGGTGGAGCAGCTGCCCGTAGAAAAATTAGCGGCAGATTTTGTCGATGAGAAATACGGAAATTATTTCCGGAACATCATGGGCATGATCGAGCACAGTTATTATCATTTGGGTCAAATCGTTTTGATAAAAAAACTACTGCGGGAAGGGACCGAAATTGGTTTCTGAACCATTTCGTGCTTCCATTGTATGAACCCGGCAAAAACTTAATTGTTATTTGTATCACTCGCCCTACCCCGCTGACTCCTCCGACCGGGAGCCGGAGAAATGACCTGAAGCAGTTATCACGCTGCTTTTCATTTTACAAAAACCGTTGTTTCACAATTTAAATCAACTCAGCACATGCAACGTCGACAATTCATCAAAGGGTCCGCCATAGTTGGAGCAACGATTGCTTCTTCCTCTCTGATCGTCAGTCAGTCCGGACTGTTGGAGACCAAAACCAACCGCAAGGTTTTTCAAATACTCAATGCCGATCGCACCACCGTTGGCACCTTGCCCATTCTGCGGGCCTTTGCCGGTGACCACCTCGATCACGTTTCTCCTTTTGTTTTGTTCGATGAGTTTGGGCCGGTTTATACCAAACCCGGCGACGCGCCCCTGCGGGTAGATGCCCATCCCCACGCCGGCGTCATTCCGACGACCTATTTTGTGGCGGGTAGCGGCCATCATAAAGACAGCCTTGATTATGATTTCCAAATTGGCAAAGGGGATTTTATGATGTTCAGCTCCGGGCGCGGAGCCATTCACATGGAAGAAACGGGACAGGAAAATTTTGAAAAAGGCGGAGATTACCACGGCTTTCAAATTTGGCTGAACATGCCCGCCAAATACAAATTCACCGCCCCAACCACCGTCGTGCACCGTGATGACAAAATGGGATTGGTCACAAAGGACAAGTACACGGCCAAGGTTATTTTAGGAGAATTATTCGGCGTACGCTCGGGCATCGATTTGTTGTCGCCGGCTTTTTATTTCCACCTCAATTTGCAAGCGGATGCCCGGTTGGACATTCCCACCGACCCCACACACAATGCTTTCATTTACGTAGTGAAAGGTGAGCTGGAAATTGAAGGGCACCGCCCGCTCAAGGCCAACCAAATTGCCCTGTACCAACGGGGCGACCATCTGATCAATATTTACTCGAAAAATGGAGCCGACATTCTTGTCCTCGGCGGTCAGCCGCTCAACGAACCCGTTTATTCCTACGGACCGTTTGTCATGAACACCAAAGAAGAAATCAATTTGTGTATTGCCAATTACCGCAGCGGAAAAATGGGCGATCCTCAATTGGTCAACAGATAGTCAACCACCGTTTTGGAGTCATTATAAATCGTCCCGATGATGCCTCCCAGTTTATAATTGTCGAAGCCAACAAAGAACAAACCCCGGTGAAAACCATCAGCGACCGGGGCTTTGGGACAGCCATAAGGATCCAGTAGTTCGGTACCTCTTTCCACCAATTCTTCGATTTTGGCCTGATAACCCGTCGCCAGTACCACACTGTCGAACTGATGGTGCCCATTCTCTTTGAATTGCACGCCGGTTTCCGTGAAATGATCCAGATCACCGACGACTTTGATCCTGCCTTTTTTTATGGCATCGATCGTTCCGATATCGATCAATGGCGTCTTCCCGGTTTCCCGCAACAATTGTGCGGGGTGCTCCCGGGCTACCCGGAGGCCATATTTTGACAAATCACCGAAATATATTTTGCGGATTTGGGAGCCGAGCCAGTCACCAAAGCCAAAGGGCAGTTTTTCCAGCAATTTTGCCGTAACCTGCACGGGACGGCCGTTGAGATCGCGGGGCACGACCGTTATCTCACTGCGGGACACCAGGTACACCTCGCATCCATATTCCGCCAGATCCAGGGCAATTTCAGCACCGGTGTTCCCGATGCCGACCACCAATACTTTCTGTCCTTTAAATGGTTGTGGGTTTTTGTAAAACCTGCTGTGGATGATGGCTCCCTGAAACCTTTCCTGCCCGCTCCAGACAGGTATTTTGGGAACGCTGTTCAGACCGGTGGCGACGATCACCCGTTCTGCCAGACAGGACTCTCCGACCGCATCCGTCACCACCCAGTGGTCCCCCTGCTTTTTTATCGAACTGACCTCCATCCCAAACCGGGGATTGATGGAAAAAAGTTTAGCATAGGTTTCCATGTAGTCCACCAGTTGCTGACGGGAAACATACGTCGGATAATCGTCCGGGAAGGGCAGGTGCGGTAAATGTGACCACTGTTTCACCGTATGCAGGTGCAGCCGGTCGTAGTGATTTCTCCAGGCGTTGCCTACATGCTGGCTTTTCTCAAATACTGTAAATTCGAGATTGGCATTGCGCATCCGGCCGGCAATGGCCAAACCGGCAGGGCCGGCACCGATGATCAGGTTCCTGATTTTTTCCATTCGACATTGTTTTTTCCCGTGTAGGGGTGAAAATAAGACGTCCGCATCAAAAAAATGGAGGCAGTGTCCATATGTGCACGTCCATTGTTCGGTAACGAACGTACCAGATCATCTTTCACCCCGCCCTTTATTTATAAAGGGCTGTTCATCAGTTAGTTAAACATACTGGAATAGCAGTTGATATACAGACCAAAAATAACTCAGCTATGCTCAAAAATTACGTAACCATCGCTCTGCGCAACCTGTGGCGAAATAAACTATACACCTTCATCAACGTACTCGGACTCGGCATCGGCATGGCCACCATGGTCTGGGCTCTTCAAAACTACCGTTTTTCTTTTTCTTTTGATGAAATGCATCCGCAAAAAGATAGCATTTTCCGGGTAGATATTTTTCGGGAAAAAAGCGAAATAGCCCGCGGCATCTGCCCCATGCCGTTAGCCGAACTGGCCAAAGAGGAGTTTTCCAGTGTGGAGGAGTTTGTCCGGATCGACCGGCAGAATATTGCGGTCAAATCGAAGCAGGCTCAGCCTTTTTACGAAAATGTCCATTTTATAGATCCCAGCTTTTTTTCCTTGTTCAATTTTCCTCTGGTGGCCGGCAGCAGCGACCTCACCGACCGCAATAGTGTACTCATCAATGAAACTTTGGCAGAGAAATACTTCGGAGCCAAAGCCGGTTCGTACGAACTTGCCCTGGGACAAACGCTGTCCATCTATTCCGGTGAGACCTATCAGAAAGACCTTACGGTAAAGGGGGTGGTGAAAAACACTCCGTTAAATTCCTCCATTTGGTTCAATATCCTGACTCACTTTGATCATCAGTACACCCCGGCCGGCGAGCCCCTCCAATCCGATAACTGGCGATGGTTCGTGGATGCTATTTTCCTGAAACTTTCCGACCCGGCAGAGGCTCCCCGGCTGGCCGAAAGTTTTAAAAAATACATTGGCCCCCAAAATGCAGCGCGGGAAGATTGGAAAGTGACAGGATTCCAACTCGAACCCTTGTCAATGGTCGCCAACCACAACGAAGACCTCTGGAACAACGGCCTCAATGTGCGCCCTTCGGATGCCGCTGTTTACGGCCCGATCGCACTGGCCATCATGATATTTCTGGTTTGCTGCCTCAATTTCGCCAACACCACCGTGGCCCGTTCCAACCGCCGGCTCAAGGAAATGGGGGTTCGGAAAGTAATGGGCGGAACCCAACGCCAGTTGGTAATGCAAATGCTCATGGAAAGTGCCTTTATCGTCAGTTTGGCCTTGCTTGTGACTATTCAACTCACCAAATATGCCCTGCCCCTTTACAATCAGATGTGGCAGTACCTGGCAATAGAAGCCAATTATTTCAGTGACAAAACCTTGCTGTTATTCACATTGGCCATGGTCCTGTTCACGACCTTGCTTGCCGGCAGTTATCCGGCGTTTTACATCAGTCGTTTCAATCCTACCAGCATTTTCCGGGGTGGCGTAAAATTCGGCGGCACCAACCTTTTCAGCCAGTTTCTCCTCGGCCTGCAAGTCGTTATTTCCCTGATAACCGTGATCGCCAGTGTGGCATTTTCACAAAACTCCGAGTTTCAGAGAACGTACGATTACGGTTATGCGACAGACGACCTGCTGTTTGTGCATGTTTCACAAAACGAACAATTTCAAGGCTTTATGGACGCGGTCAAACAACTGCCGGGCATTGAGAGTGTGGCTGCCACCAACCACCACATCGGTGCCTCCTGGACCTTGAAAACAATGGCCTCTCTGGGTGAGCGGGCAGAAGTAAGTTATTTACAAGTAGGTGAAAACTACCTGGAAACAACCGGCATAAAGGTCTTGAAAGGACGAGCCTTTGATCCGGAAAAGCCGGCAGATTTTGAAAATGCCATGCTGATCAATGAAAAACTGGCCGGCCGATACGGCTGGAAAGCGGACGAAGTGGTCGGTCAAAAAATCAGCATCGACACCTTGACCTGGTCAGTCATCGGACTGCTTAAAGACTTTCACATCTACGATCTTTTCAGTGAAATCGAACCCATTGCCATGACCTTCGTCAAGCCGGATGCTTACAAAAAACTGGTAGTGCATGCTGATCCCGGTCAATTGAACAATGTCATGGATCAAATGAAAGCACAGTGGGAACGGCTGTACCCCTTCACCCCTTATACCGGTTCTTACCAAAACCAGCTAAGGGCCGAAGCACAATTGGTTACCGATAATGTTGCCATCATTTTCTTTTGGTTTGCCTTTGTTTCGGTTTTACTGACGGTCGTGGGCTTGTTTGCGCTCGTTTCCCAAACGGTCGTGAAAAAAATGAAGGAAATTGCGATCCGCAAGGTAGTCGGCGCTTCCCCCGGCCACATTATGCTCCTGGTGAATAAAAGCTATTTCTGGATATTTCTGGTGGCCGCCGTTATTGGCTGTTATGGCGGCTGGTATTCGACCAGACTATTGATGGATATGATTTTCCGGACTAATGTGGGAGTCGGGCAGAGTACCCTCCTGCTGGCCACTTTCACCATTTTCCTGATAGGCTTTGTGACCGTGGGGATGAAAGTCTGGCAGGCTATCCGGACCAACCCGGCGGAGGTTTTAAAAGGCGAATAATGAACGGAGGGACTTGATGTTTCACATCTAAGGAATCAAAAAACGTGGCGCATCTGGATCTATGTGTGGTGATAACTTTTTTATAAAAACCAATAACTGATACACCGATGAAAATAACGGTCGAGCCCTATTCAGCTTCGTGGCCCGGGCAGTTCCAGGAGATTAAAGCAGAACTGAGTGTCCTATTGCAGCCAATTGATCCGGTGATAGAGCATATTGGCAGCACTTCCGTTCCGGGATTGGCCGCCAAACCCGTGATTGATGTGCAAATCGGGATTGATGACGCCGCCGCATTTTCGTTTGTCGAAGAGCGGCTGGCCAGGTACCCCTACATCTATTACCAGGTTTACAATACTACCATGCCCAACCGGCGACTTTTCGTCCGTCTGAAAGATCATATTCCGCCGGGTCATTTTCCCAATATTTACTCGGTTTACGAAAACATCCCCCACGCCGACATGAACCAGGCCCGCATCGCCAATATTCACGTTTGGCAAAAAGAAGACCCGGACTTCCTGCGGCATCTGGCATTTCGGGATTACCTGATCGCTCACCCCGACGTGCTGCAGCAATATGCCCGATTAAAAATCTTACTGAGTGAAAAAGAATGGAAAGACATGAACGAATACAATGACGGAAAAAATGATTTCATCCAGCGGGAGCAGTCCTGCGCTATTGCCTGGTATAAAAACCGTTACCCGCTTGCTGTTGGGCAGAAACTGTTGTAAAACCATCAATACTCATCAAACGCCCCCCTTTTCCTACCGTTCTCCTACATTTATTCGAAAAATAAAGAGACCTGTTCATACCGTTTTCTGGTAGGTGACCGATTCTGAAAAAGCTTTGCCAACCCATCCAAATTCCGGTGTTTCTTCTTTTTTTTTAAACAATAGCATCCATTTATTGTAATTCCCGTATCGCAATGATTGAAAACACAGACACAGACAGCTTACCCTGATTCCACATTTCAAATGTGGGCATTCCTTTTTCAAATAAGTAATTTTGCACGCCTCCTGCCGAGGCATATCACATGAACGTTTATGAGCCGCGTGGTGAAGGTCCTGAAAATACCGAATCGTGCGGATCAGGGTACATACTCCTGTAAGACAACTGGTTTTGTGCCCTTTAAATCAATTTGTATAATGAACAAGATTTTTTCTTTTCTGCTTTTGACATTTCTGCTGTTTTCTTGTCAGAATCAAACCAATCAATCTTCTTCCACCGATCTGAAGCAGCCCGTAGGTGCAGACAACATCGCCTACAAATGGGGCGAAATGGCCCTCACGGCAACTGCCAACGATACCGAGCGGTTTAACCCCCGGCCAACGATCACTTCCCGGTATTTAGGATTGATCTTCGTCGCCGTCTTTGACGCCTGGTCCCGGTTCGACGAAAAAGCCGTCCCTGTTTATCTGTCGGGTGTGGACAGGCGACCGGCTGATGAACACAGCCTTCGCAATAAAGAAATCGCTATCAGCTATGCTGCTTACCGGGCCATGAGCGAATACTATTTCACCGACCGGGAGCTCTTCGCCAGCTTTATGAAGGAGCTCGGCCTCGACCCCAACAACGCCTCTTTGGACCCCAATACGCCCGAGGGTATTGGCAACCTCGCCGCCAGGGCAGTTATCGAAGCCCGTAAAGGCGACGGTGCCAACCAATACGGTGAAGAAGAAGGCTCAAACGGTCAGTCTTACTTTAACTATGTCGGCTACGAGCCTGTCAACTCTGCGGATGAAAACGTTGACCCTAACCGCTGGCAACCCAAGTATTTTTCCGATGGTAAAGGCGGAAAATTTGCCCCCGGTTGTTTGACGCCATTCTGGGACAAAGTGAAGCCCGTGGCTTTGGCATCCGGGGATCAGTTCCGTCCAGGGCCACCACCAATGATCGGTTCTGAGCAATTGGAAAAAGAAGTAAAGGAGGTCATCGATATGCAGGCAAACCTGACCGATGAGCACAAGGCCCTGGTGGAGTTCATGCGGGATGGCCCCAAGTCGGTACAACAGGCCGGACACTGG
>JBFIJS010000113.1:0-9037 GCA_041600595.1 Saprospiraceae bacterium
ATAACCGTCTTGCCGTACATCTTCTTCTCTTTGAAGACCCCGTATTTTTCGGCGACCTTCTTCTCCGGGTCAGAGAGCAAAACGAAGGGCAAATCGTATTTGGCGCGAAAGTTCTGATGGCTCTTGGCACTGTCCGGACTGACGCCGAGAATGGCATAGCCTTTCTTTTTCAGTCCACTAAAGTTGTCCCGCAGGTTGCAGGCTTCGGTTGTGCAAGTGGGCGTGTTATCGGCAGGATAGAAATAAAGGATCAGTTTTTTGCCGGCAAAGTTTTTTAAGGAAAGCTGGTTGCCGTTTTCGTCGGTGCCGTGTAGTTGAGGGGCCTTATCGCCCGGTTTAAGTTTTGTCATTAAGCGTTGTTATTTTTGGTTTAGGGGGCAAAGGTAGCCATCATTCTGGCACTATTCCACCTTCATCCGCTTGCGACTTTTCATCGGTGGGTCATTTTTCATGTTTGACAAAATGGAGATTCGTGCACCTGCCCTACCGCTGGTAATAGTCGACAAGTCCAGTGGAGGCCAACACGGGGTGCGTGTTATTTGCCTTTGTCATTCAATACCTTTTTCAAAGCTGTAAAAACAAGTTTGGAGGAGTTGAGGTAAGGCAAACGCAAAAGCAGCTGGAGCCCGGAAAGACCAGCCCACCCCGCCATGGCCGCGAAAGACAGATCGCCAAAACGGGTGAAGCCCCGGAAGTGATGCATGTCGAGTTGGAGGAGCTCGTACATGGCAAAATCAATAAGGATGTAAACACTGTTGACCCAAAAAAGAACAATCATCACCCGGAGCATCCGTCGCAGCACAAATGCCTCAAATAGCGGTTCGCCGCCCTCCCGTTTTTTCCGGAGGGCTGCGATTTTCAATTGGGTATAACGGTACGAGCCAAAAAGGTAGAAATAGAAAGTGGCGATGTAGAGGCCCATTTCCAGGCCGCCGTAAAAGGGAGAGTAGAAGCGCCTGCCTAAACCTTCGCGGTAAGCAATGCTGAAACAAAAAAAGAGGGCCGCGAAATAGAGCCACTGCCCGGCCGGCAGCACAAAATGTTTGAAATCGGAACCCACCAACCGGTAGGCTGGAAACAACCGCAGCTTGACCGAAAAGAACAGGGTCATGCCAAGTGAGAGGGTCAGGTAAATGGGCAGGAATAGCCATTTCGGCTGTTCCTGATAAATATTTTGTAAAGCAAAAACGTGGTGGAGGCAAGTAAGGGCAAAGGCAATGAGCATGGCGGCCGTGAAATAGTCAGCCCGCTTATTGATGTTTTTTCGGAACACCAGGCCCAGGGCCACCAGCACATTGAGGACCATGCAGCCCACAAATAACAGGAGGCAGATGGTGCTGAGTGTTCCGATGAATATATTCATTCCGTCTCAATTTGGAGGCAGGCTGCGCTGCCCTATTTTTTCCATTTGATATTGCACCCGGCGCTGGGATATTGCCGGGCGGGGACTTCTCCCCCGGCCAGTACGATGTCCAGCGCTTCCCGCAGGTCTTTGCCGGTCAGCGGCTTCCCGGAGTTGGGGCGAGAGTCGTCCAGGCGGCCGCGGTAAGCCAGTTTCTGATCTTTGTCGAACACATAAAAATCGGGCGTGCAGGCCGCATCATAAGCCCTGGCAACCTCCTGTGTTTCGTCGTACAAATAGGGGAATGTGTAGCCTGTTTCCCGGGCATGAATGGTCATTTTGTCGGGAGCGTCGGCGGGGTAGTTGGCCACATCGTTGGAACTGATGGCCACGAAGCCAATGCCTTTAGCCTGATATTCTTTTGCCAGACGAACGATCTCTTCGTTGACATGAATGACATACGGACAATGGTTGCAAAGGAACATAACGACCGTGCCTTTGTCTGTGGCAATATCTTTCAGGGAAATGGTTTTGCCGGACACCGTGTCCGGGAGTGAAAAATCAGGGGCAGTGGTGCCCAAAGGGAGCATATTGGATTCAGTTAAAGCCATAGGTTGTTAGTTTGATGGTTGTAATAGCTGGATTGTGCAGTACAATGTCAGCGCTCAAAAAGGATGAATGCAAAGAAAGGGAAAGAACTGCCAACTGCCAACCTCGCGACTGGCCACGGGCAATTATTCATTTTGTAAAACCACAAACTCGACCCGGCGGTTGAGTTGACGACCCTGTGGTGTAGTGTTGGTCGCAATGGGCTGGGCGCTGCCACACCCCCGGAAACTGGTTCGGTCGGTAGGGATGCCATTGGAAATGAGGTAATCAGAAACCGCTTTGGCCCGTTTTTCCGACAGCTCCCGGTTGTATTCATATTGGCCGGTATTGTCGGTATGGCCACATATTTCAATAGAAAGGCTGGGGTTGTCCTGCATGATTTTCAGCAGCTTTTTCAGTTCTACAAAAGAACGGGGCATGAGTTCCCATTCGTCATGCTCAAAATATATGTCCCGTAATGGTACCGACTTGCCTGCTTCCAGTTGGATGTTGGAGAGGTCGTCTTCCGGAACAGGGATGGGGAGGATCGGAGGTATTTTTTTTACCAAAACATCATCAATGTAGTAATAGGCATAAGGCAGCGAACCATCGGGGCCCGGCTTTATACGGGTCAGGCTGTCGGGGTAAAAGTTTCCGATGACCAGGTATTCGGCCTCCTCCCTGGCCACGAAGCGCTCCGACACCCTGATCCATTTTTGCGATGTACTCTCCAAAATGTCGTCAGCCTTTGCGTGGGCGCCGAATGGCAGTACTCCGTCCGTTATCTCGTCAATTTTAGCCGTTGAAAAATAGAAGCCCAGGTTGTTGCAACGCAACGATTTTGGCAAATGGGTGACCCACATTTCAGCGAGGTAATCCTGACCGACGACCAACGGTTCGCTCAATTGAATTTGAATATACTCCCGGCAGTGAGGTTTGCCTTCTTCGCAGCCATAAACCGTGATACCTGACATGGCATGGCCACTCCTGGGAGTCTGGTTGCCAAAGCCCTTTTGCTCCCAATGGGCGGGGACCCGCACCTTGGGGCCAAATACGTCGGGGGAAGCATTGGTGGCTGACGACCAGTATTTCATCACACTGGTGTAATGCTCGCCTTTATAGAACCAGCCGATTGGGGGGGAAGAAAAGCGTTCGAAGCTTGGGTTGGGAATAATGTTAGGCTGTACCGCCTCCTGTGCAGTTACATTTATACAAAAACAACACGCCGCTATGAACAAAAAAGTCTTCATGAAGATGTGGCCTTACGAATGGCCTTCAACAAAAATAGCCAGAGAATTGGCAGCCCTTTTTAACGCTGCGCCGGGGGGCTTATTCTCTGATGATTATTTTTTTAAACGATAACCCCGGTTGTCTGTAGGTCTGCCGCCAATGCTTCCCGGCAAAAGGGATGGAGGTAATCTGGCAGAGGACTAAGTAATAATAATCGTTCGTGCAAAAGAGAGAAGTATATCCCATGTATGTCACATCCTTTTCGGCGGCTTTTTGAGGGTGATGGAAAAAGAGTTTTTCTGTTTCGTTGAAAAAGGCGGCTAACAGGCTGACAAACAGGTGTTTGTGGTTGAGGGGGTGCCTGCGCAGGTTATCTCAATAACGCTGAACAGGGCATGAGGGTACACCCGTAGCCAATCGTTCACAAAAAAAAACAAAATGTCCCTTCCGTTGGACAATTGGTTTTTACAAAGCTAAGCCAACTGCCGCAGAACCCGGAACCATTTAGTTGTCAAAAACTTATGTTGAAAAATAAAGACCATCTCTTTTGTTATAGCCATTAAAGATTCTACCTTTGCGCCTCTTTTTCAGAACGGGGCCGCAAAGACGTTTCCGTTCCTTAAAAAGACGAGTGTAAACCTTGTGGTTTTCAAGGGCTTATGAAAAAAAGCCCATTCAGGCCACGTATTTTTTAAACCTTTAAAAGCATTCTATCAATGCTAGAAGAAAAAATCGAAAATGAAGCAGTAGAAGAATCCTCAACTGAAGAAACGGAGGAGACTACTGAAACCACCGCAACTGCGGAAACCTCTAACGAGGAAGAAGAAACAGAAGACGACGACATCACAGAACCCGAGGAGGAAGACTCTGAAGGCGAGGAGGAAGAAGAAGAGGAGGAAGATGAATTGGAATTGGAAACAACCGTTGACCTGACAACAGGCGACGGCCACGACGATTTCAACTGGGATGCCGCCGACAAACACGGACAAGGCTACAGCAAAGAAGTACATGAGTCTTACCTGGAAAAGTACGACGAAACGTTGACCGCTTTGCTGGAAAATGAAATTGTAAAGGGCCGCGTAACAGCCATCAACGATGGTGATGTGGTTCTGGATGTCAATTTTAAATCCGACGGGTTAGTTTCCCACGGAGATTTCAAAGACATTCCTGATCTGAAAGTTGGCGACTATGTAGAAGTGTACGTTGAGCGCCAGGAAGACGAAAGGGGCCAGTTGGTGCTATCCCGCCGCAAAGCTAAATTGTTGCGTGCCTGGGAAGCTATCAAAGATTCATTTGAAAATGGCACCGTCATACAGGGTACGGTTATCAGCAAAACCAAAGGTGGTCTGATCGTGGACTGCGGCGGTTTGGAAACATTCTTGCCTGGTTCGCAGATTGACATCAAGCCAATCCTCGACTACGATCAGTTTGTTGGTAAGCAAATGGAGTTCAAAGTGGTCAAGATCAACGAGCAAATCAAAAACGCCGTTGTTTCTCACAAAGCACTCATCGAAAGCGACCTCGCCGATCAGCGCGATGCTATCATTTCCACCCTGGAAAAAGGACAGGTACTCGAAGGTTTGGTTAAAAACATCACTGACTTCGGGGCATTCCTCGACCTTGGTGGCGTGGATGGTCTCCTCTATATCACAGATATTTCCTGGGGACGTATCAACCACCCAAGCGAAGTATTGTCGCTCAATCAGAAGATCAATGTGGCCGTTCTTGATTTCGACGAAAACAAGAAACGTATTTCACTTGGTTTGAAACAACTGCAACCACATCCGTGGGAAGTATTGGCCAAAGACATTAAAGAGGGCGATGTCGTGAAAGGCAAGGTCGTCAATGTTGAGGACTACGGTGCCTTCCTCGAAGTACTGCCTGGTGTCGAAGGTTTGATCCACGTCTCTGAAGTATCCTGGGGCAACCAGCAGATCAACGCCAAGGACTATTTCCACATGGGCTCTGAGTTGGAGGCCAAAGTGGTGACCATTGACCGGGAAGAGCGCAAAATGTCTTTGAGTATCAAGCAATTGAGCAAAGATCCATGGGAAGAACTGGAAGAGAAATACCCGATCGGCAGCCGTCACACCGTGAAAGTGAAGAACCTTACACAGTATGGTGTATTCATCGAACTGGAAGATGGTATCGGCGGTATGATCCACATTTCTGACCTGTCCTGGACCAAGCGTTACTCACACCCTTCTGAGTTTACCAAAGTAGGTGATGAGATCGATGCCATCATTCTGGAAGTGGATAAAAACAACCGCAAGTTGTCTTTGGGCCACAAGCAGACGGAGGAGAATCCATGGGATACGTTCGAAACGGTATTCCCTGTTGGTTCTTACCACGAAGCAACTATCGTACGCCGCGACGACCGGGGTGCCATCGTTCAGATGCCACATGGTCTCGAAGCATTTGCTCCTGGCAAGCACTTGAGGAAAGAAGACGGTTCTAACGCCAACGTTGATGAGACCCTGATCTTCAAGGTAATCGAATTCAACCGCGACGATAAGCGCCTCCTCGTTTCTCATACTCGTTACCTGGATGATGTACGCCGCGAGGCCGACGATCAGGTAAAAGCTGAAAAGGACAAAGAACATCAGGAAACCCGTCAGGCCGTTCGCAAGACGCAAGCCTCTGTTGAGCGTGCTACCCTGGGTGATCTGGGTGCTTTGAGCGAATTGAAAGCTCAGTTCGAAGAGCAGGCTACCGCTGGCGCAGTAGAGGCCAAAGAAAAGGCAGAAGCCAAAGCCGCAAAGAAAGCAGCCAAGGCCAAAGCTGATGCAGAGGCTGCTAAAGACGCTGCGGGAGAAGAAGAATAGACTGAATTTTTGGTGAAATATTCACCTTGATATATCCCCGGTTTGGCTTCGCTGAACCGGGGATTTTTTATAGTAGTTCTTTACAGCTACGGTAAATATCCCCCCAGCCCTTGCGTTCTTTCACCACCGTCTCCAAATACTCCAGCCAAATATTTTTGTCTTGTACCGGGTCTTTCACAATGGCTCCGGTAATTCCCGCCGACAGGTCGTGAGCGGATAATTTCCCATCCCCAAAATGAACCGCCAGGGCTTGTCCGCTGTGTACTACGGAAATGGCTTCGGCCGTACTTAGGGTAGCACTCGGCGATTTGAGTTTAGTACGGCCATCTTCCGTTTTCCCGTTACGGAGTTCGCGGAAGATGGTAACCAACCGCTGGATCTCCTTAACTGGGGCAGAATTGGCGGGCAGTTCGAGTGAGTGCCCGATTTTTTCGACCCTCGTTTTCACAATCTTCACTTCTTCTTCCAACGATTCGGGTAGTGGCATGACCACCGTGTTGAAACGGCGACGGAGGGCACTCGACAGATCGTTGATGCCTTTGTCCCGGTCATTGGCAGTGGCAATGATATTGAAGCCCTTGATGGCCTGCACTTCCTTATTCAGTTCCGGTACCGGCAATATTTTTTCGGAAAGCACCGTGATTAGACTGTCTTGTACATCGGAAGGGATACGGGTCAACTCTTCCACCCGGGCAATTTTCCCTTCCCGCATACCCAACATGATCGGGCTGGGTACCAGTGCTTTTTCGGAGGGGCCTTCGGAGAGCAGGCGGGCATAATTCCAACCGTAGCGGATCGCTTCTTCGTTCAACCCTGCTGTTCCTTGCACCAGGAGCGTAGAATCGCCCGAAATGGCTGCGGCCAAATGCTCGGATACCCACGTTTTTGCAGTGCCGGGGATACCGATAAGCAACAAGGCCCGGTCGGTAGCGAGGGTCGCCACGGCTATTTCGATTAACCTTTTTTGGCCGAAATATTTGGGCTCAATTTCCGTCCCGTCTGCCAATTTTCCTCCCAGTAAATATTTAACGACAGCCCATGGAGATAATTTCCAATTGGTCGGCCGGGAATGCTCATCGACTTTGGCGAGTGCTGCGAGTTCGCTGGCATATACCTGTTCGGCGTGGGGTCGAAGAATCTGTTCTCCAATGACTACTTCGGGACTTGTTGCGGGGCTTGCTTTTTTCTTGCTCATTAATTTATTGTTCTTTTGTGCAAACTTGACGAATTTTGGGGAAATAGCCGGTAAAAGATTCAACAGACGTCAAATCAATTTATCATTCACTGCATTTAGATGGAAACGACTGAACTGCTAAAAAAAGTCCGAAAAATAGAAATCAAGACCAAAGGTCTGAGCAAGCATATTTTTTCCGGAGAGTACCATAGCGCTTTTAAGGGCCGGGGCATGTCGTTCAGTGAGGTGCGAAATTACCAATATGGCGACGATGTGCGAAATATTGACTGGAACGTCACTGCCCGCACCGGCGATCCTTATGTAAAAATATTCGAGGAAGAACGGGAACTGACCGTGATGCTTTTAATTGACGTGAGCCAAAGTGCTTATTTCGGAACGGTCAATCAATTTAAACAGGGAATTATTACAGAAATATCAGCGGTACTTTCTTTTTCCGCCATTAATAATAATGACAAAGTCGGTGTTATTTTTTTTACCGATAAAATAGAAAAATTTATCCCGCCCAAAAAAGGCAAACAGCATATATTGAGAATAATCCGGGAATTAATTGATTTTCACCCCGAAGACAATGGTACCGATATTGGTCAGGCCATTCGTTATTTAAATAATGTGGTCAAAAAAAGATGTATCTGTTTTATCCTCTCCGATTTTATGGGGAAAGGGTATGAAGCACCATTAAAAATTGCTTCCCGCCGGCATGACATTGTCGGCATTCATTTGTATGATCCGCGGGAAGAAGAATTACCCGATGTTGGATTAATCCGCGCCAAAGACGCTGAAACAAATGCATTGATCTGGCTCGATACTTCTTCCAATCAAGTGCGGGAACAATACGCCGGATGGTTTAAAGGTAATTTCGATTATTTTAAAAATACTTTTTCAAAAAGCGGTGTGGACTCATTGAGTATCCGAACGGATGAGCCTTATGTGAATGCGTTGTTGAAGTTTTTTAAAAGGCGGAGTAAATAAAAGTTAAGAACAAAAATTAATAAGAATATCAATAATAGATGGTGTCTGTTTTGACGGATTGAGTATCCCAAGTCTCTTTAATATATGCCCTCATTGTTTTTTCGTCCCATTGTTTTTCATAATAAATTAAGTGAATTGAATCATATTTTAAGACATATTTAGACAGGTAGTAGTTTCCACCACCTCCTGAAGAGGTTGCTGAATATGTTTTATTAATAGGGTTAATTACTAAATTCGGTAATGTAAAAATGTTGTTTAACTCATAACTTTTTTTATCTGGATTAAAAAAATAATAATTATATAGTCTATGCCTTCCTCCTCCCTGAGTATCGTTTATCGCTAATTCGTTTGTGCCGTCAAAATTGACATCTTCAAATTTAAATAAATACTCAAAAAAATCATACCCATTATCCTTGTTGCAATAACAAGAGGAGGATTCATAAGGAGCAATAATTGTTTGATTATTTTCTTCAATTATTAATTTTAAAGAATCAACCCATAAATAATTCGACGTTAAAGATGGTAATTTTCCAAACAGGGTTATTTTGTCAATCGGCATATCTTTCGGAATGATAGATGGCCTTACTGTATGTTCGAATGTTAATTCGGCAGTATCTAATATGATTCCGAATTCTTCAAGCTGATTTTTTGTTTTTAGCAAAGGATTTTCAACAGGGTTTTTTTCTATTGATTTCTCTTTGATGTCATGGGGCTGGGTATTGATTTTATTTCCAGCAGAAGGCAGGTTTTCTTGATATTTATTTTCACAAGATAAAATTATTATAATTAATAAAACGATGTAATTTTTCTTCATTATAAATATGTTTATTTTAAAACATCTCACATCTCCCTCGCTACTTCCGCCGCCAACCTCGCATTATTCAACAC
>JBFIJS010000114.1:0-8991 GCA_041600595.1 Saprospiraceae bacterium
ATTGGAGAATTGGAGAATTGGGGAATTGGGTGCTGGGTCATTTGGGTATCCAATACCGTTCTGCTTTTCGATGGTGAGGATGTCGTTGTTTTGGTAATGTGGCATATTTGTTTGTTTTTGTAACTCGGACTGCCAGTCCGAGCAGCGGTGTTTCTCGGACTGGCAGTCCGAGTTACGAGCCAAGTTCCAACTGGTTTTTCACCAATGTATAATAAGCGCCCCTCCGGGCGGTCAGTTCATGGTGTGTCCCCACTTCGATGATCTTCCCTTTTTCCAGCACCACGATCTGGTCGGCCTGGCTGACGGTGCTGAGGCGGTGGGCGATCACTATTACTGTCCGGCCTTTGAAAAATTCGTTCATATTTTGCAGGATGATGCGTTCATTGTTGGCATCAAGGGAGTTGGTGGCCTCATCGAGGAAGATGAAACCGGGGTTTTTATAAACGGCCCTTGCAATGAGCATCCGCTGTTTTTGCCCCTGACTGATGCCGTTGCCCCGTGAGCCGATCATGGTGTTGGTGCCAAGGGGCAGCGATTCCACAAAGTCGTTGATGTTGGCGGCGTGGATGGACTTGGCCAGTTTGATATGGTCAACGGTGTCGTCGCTTTCGGCAATGTTGTTGGCGATGGTATCGGAGAAGATGAAACCGTCCTGCAAGACCACGCCGCATGCCTCTCGCCATTTTTTCATCGAAATGCCATTGAGTGGTGTGCTGCCGATGCGGATGTTGCCGGACACGGGCTGGTAGAAGCCCAAGAGCAGTTTAATGAGGGTCGTTTTGCCGCTGCCGCTCGTGCCGACAATGGCCGTCACCTTGCCCCGTGGGATGGTCAGGTTGATGTCGTCGAGTACCGTTTCGGAAATGGGGGTGTATTTGAACGAGAGCCCTTTCATCTGGATGTCGCCGACCGGGATGCTTTCCTGTTTTAGCCCTGCGTCGGGTTCCTCGTCGGGGTGATCTTGTACTTCGCCGAGGCGTTCGAGACTGATGGAGGCGTCCTGTGCGGAGCGGATGAAGCCCATCATCTGTTGCAACGGGGCATTCAACCTACCGACCATGTACTGCACGGCGAGCATCATGCCGAGGGTCATGCTGCCGTCAATGACCGCTTTTGCAGAGAGGAAAGTGATGAGGATGTCCTTCGTCTGGTTGATGGCCTGAGCGCCACCGTCCTGCCATTGGCCGAGGGCGAGGGAGCGCATCTGCACCCGGAACAGCTTGGCCTGTATGGTCGCCCATGCCCAGCGGCGTTTGCGCTGGCTGCCTTGCAATTTGATCTCCGGCATGCCCTGAATGATCTCGATCAGGGAGTGCTGGTTGTCGGACATTTTCTGGAAGGCCTGGTAGTCTATCTCTTTTCTTCTTTTTAGGAAAATGGCGATCCAGCCGAAATATAGCAGCGTACCGATGAGGAACAGCCCAAAGATCACAAAGGAATAATAGGACAGCACCGCCCCAAAGATAATGATCGTTATGACCGCCAAAATGACCTGAAAGGTGGACTGCGTGAGAAATGATTCAATCCGCCGCTGGTCGCCGATGCGCTGCATGAGGTCACCAACAAACTTGGAATCGAAAAAGCCAAGCGGCAAGCGCATCAGTTTGTATAAGAAATCTGAAATCAACCCGATGCCCACCCGCGTGCTGATGTGCAGGAAAATCCAGCTTTGGATGAACTGCACTACCGTTTGCCCAAAAAACAACATCAACTGACCAGCTAAAATCAGCCAGATGAAACCAATGTCCTTGTTGTCAATGCCCGTGTCCACAATGGCTTGGGTGAGGAAAGGGAAGGCCAGTTGGAAAAATGCTGTTAGTAATAGGCCCAAACCGAGGTTGAGCATCAGGCGCTTGTATGGGCGCAGGTAGGAGGAAAAGAAAGTGAAGAGCGAGAGTTTTTTACCATCGCTTTCTTCTTTGTCTTTGTAAAAATCCATGCCCGGTTCGAGCAGGAGCGCAATACCTTTTTGCCCGTCACTTGTCCAATGGGTCTTGAACTGGCTGTGTGTCAGTTTCAATTTTCCAGCAGCCGGGTCGGCAATCCAAACATGGCGCTTATTGATCTTGAAAACGACGAGGAAATGCTGCTGGTTCCAATGGGCAATCAATGGTAGGGGCGCTACTTGCAGGGAAGGCTCGTTGCTGCCATTCCCGTTAAAAGGGATCTTCACAGCAAGGGTGCGGAAACCGATTTCTTCCACTGCCTCGCTGATGCCTTTGAGACTGACACCCTGGCGGTCAATGTAGCAGCGCTCCCGCAGGTATTGCAGGGAGTAACTTTTGCCATAATGCCGGGCCACCATGCGGAGGCAGGTGGGGCCACAGTCCATGGCGTCGAGTTGGCGATAAAAGGGGAAACTACCCATCGAGTTTCGTGTTTTCAGTTTTTAATCAAATCGTTTTTGTGCTTAAATGCGAGTCTCAGAAGCGGGCAAAACGCAGTTATTTTGAAATGCCTTATACTTCGTCGCTATTAAGCAACAGCAGCTGTGTTTATGGTTGACCGATTTCCGTATTACACATCTCCGTGGAAACCATACAGGCGTTTACTCGGGCAGCCTGTTGTATTTTATATATTTAGAGGCAAGAAAATCTTAGGCTCGAAGCTTCGAAGCTAAAAAAATAGAACGCTAACCTAAGGAAAATATTTGTGGAAAACAAACCACTTGCGGGTTGGATATTTACCTCATATAGTTTTATTTATAAATTGGGTGGGGGGTAGATGCTTTGCATAATTTATTGTTGTTCAATTATTTAGGTAAAAAAATGGAAAGGTAATATTATTCGAGCAGGAAAAATTTAATGAAAAAACCGCTTGAAGAACATTCCTTCAAGCGGTTTTTTTACAAATTTCTAATTCCAATTCCCAATTTCATCCCTTCCAAAACCTTAACAACAACACCTCGCCCAACAGTGCCAATAGTGCCAGCACCACGCACCAGCGCCACAGCACAATACCCCGGCTGCGGTCGCTCACCACTTCTTCAAAACTGGCTTTGGCTTCTTCTGTAATGACGCTGACGTTGGTCGGCAGGTTTTCTGCCAATTGGTTGCCGGGAACATAGGCCAGGTCGGACTCCCGGCGGTCGTAGTTGAAAGCGTATTTTGCCAGGATGGTATCGGGCGTCAGAAAGAGGTCGTAATAGCCGGCGGTGGGCACCTGGTTTTGTACGCCGAGGTACACTTTCGAGGTGACTATTCTTTGTTGGGGGATGAATTCTTCGGCCTCTCCTTTCAGTTTGTAAACGCTTTCGCCGCCGCGCACCACGTTGTCCGCCTCTATGGTTTCGTCTCTGCCGATGGTATAGGCGATGGGACGTTGGCGGGCACTGGAGATGGCCATTTTATAGAGCATCGGGATAAAGATTTCCCCGTTTTTGGCGAGGTCGCTGTAGTCCTCCTGCAACGGGGCGGCACAGAGGTAGAGTGCGCCCTGTCCGGCTTTGTATTTGGCCAAAAAGGTATTGCCGTCGCGGTAAGTCAGCAGTTTTTCTTCCCCGCGGCTGGCAAAGGTGCTGATGCGGTAATTGCCTTTGGTGACGGGCAGCTTCAGGTTAGACGAACGGTTTTCATAAACGTCTTTAAAGATAAATTCGTCCGTATTGATGTCGCCGACGACCCGTTGTTGTTGCTCGAAGTTTTGTAGTTCGTTGGCGGGCACACTTTCCAGGAAAGATTTATAGGAAGCCACATTGGCGTTCGCACCGGGAAATACCAGAAGATTGCCGCCGTTTTCCACGTATTGTTTCATTTCAAAAGCAAGGCCGGAAGAAATATTGACCAGCCCATTTGCAATGATCAACTGGAAGGATGAAAACCTGGAATAGTCCAGATTGCGGCTCAGCTGATTGGTCACTTTGAAATATTCAATTCCTTTGAAAGCGGCATCCAGCCGGGCGTCGGGAGCCTGCTCGTTGATTACCAGCACTTTGATGACTTCCTTGACGTTATAGGTGAAAAAATAGTGGTCATCGAACTGTACCGGATAGTCAGTGATGATGAGTTCGCCTTCCGACCAGCCCGTATTACGAATGCTGATGTTGACGGTATCAATAATGGAGGAGAGGGCGGGGATGGACATTTCGCCAACAGGCTTCACTTCGCCGTCGTATTTCACCGACAGGCGCACGTTGTCGGCATTTTCATTGCCCCAGTTTTTTACCTTGACAATGAGCGGATTGGGTTGGTTGAGCATCTGCACGGGGGCATCGAACCACGCACTGTCGATGCTCACGTTGCTTTCCTGCACGGCCTGTAGCGGCACGAGGTTGACCTGCATGGTGGTATCGGTGAAATTTTGCAGGTCCGTGGTGTTTTTTTGGAAATCCGAGATCACATAAGCGACCTTGTTCTCCGCCTGCCCGCTGCTCGTCGCCTGTTGCTGGCGGGCCAGTATTTGCGAAAGCGAACGAACGGCGGGTGAAGTTTTTATTTCCTCCACCAGCCCGATGGCCTCTTCTTTGTCCACCAGTCGCTGGTGGCGTCCCTCAAAATTATTGGTCAAAACCTGAAAACGATCCTCGGCGGCGTAAGCATTGATGATCTCCTTGGCCCGTTGCTTGGCTTTTTCCACCAGCTTGGCCTCCTCGCTGAGGGCGTCCATGCTGAAAGAATTGTCGACAAAAATGCTCACGGCGTTGATGCCCGTTTTGACCTCTACATCCTGCGGGATGAAGGGTTGGGCAAAGGCAAACACCAGAAATGCCGTGGCCAGACAGCGCATCAGCAATACCAGCAGGTTGCGGAGTTTTTGCCGGGCACTTGTTTCTTCTTTGACCTCTTTTAGAAAACGGACATTGGTAAAATAGACTTTTTTGAACCTGCGAAAATAGAACAGGTGGATGATGATCGGAATGGCCAGTGCAGCCAAAGCAAATAGAAACGTCGGATATACAAATTGCATGTTAGGTGGTTGGGTGGCTCGATAGCCGGATGGTCGGCTGTCTGTATCATTTGACCGCCCTGCTATCCAACCAGGAGCAACAAAGGTAAACGGGGCATATCATTTACGCTTAAAATGCAGATTTGTTTTACGGAAAAAGATTCACTACCTTGTAATCGATTTTTTTCTTCACCAAACACTAACCAACTATGAAGTACGCAGCCTGCTTTTACCTTGCCCTTTGTTTCCCTTTTCTCCTGACAAATTGCGCTGCTGTCAAGCACCATAAACAGGCAGAAATCAATAAGGAAACCGTCCGCATATGGTATGAAGAAGGCTGGAACCATAACCGGAACATGGAAATGATCGATCAGGTCTTTCATCCGGAATGGACAGATGGCAACCCGCTCCGGCCCGGACAAACGATTGGCCTCGATGGGATGCGGGAGTTGGTGGAGTTTTATAAGAAGGCATTTCCGGACGCACAGTTTACCATTACCCATGTCTTTGCCGATGATAAGCACGCAGCCATCCGGTACGAAGTGGTCGCCACTCATTACGGCGATGCGTTTGGAGTGCCCGCCACGGGGAAAAAATTTACCTCCACCGGATTGGTCTTATACGAAATGAAGGATGGGAAAATTTATCGGAGCTGGCAGGAATTGGACCTGATGGGAATTATCAATCAATTAAAGGAATAAGCCGACAGTGGGCGGGGCAAACCGTTCCCGTCTCTGGAAAACTTCCCGTCGAAAACCGCTGCTGGTTTAAATCGAATAGTTATCGTTCAGCAAAGGAAGCAGTCTCATTTTCAAACCACGCCTATGTTAACACGGCCTGACAGGTTTTAGACAAATTTTTAAAATGTCAAACCTTTGGATAGTAAGTTTCGTAAAAGGCATTAGATTTGGAGTTATATTTGAAAATACTATGGTTTGCCTATCACTTTATACTGTTTACGGGTACCGTAGTTAATCAGATTCCAATCATAACCACACCATCCCTCCAACCGCTTTTGCCCTTACTTTGAAACAAAGTACACCACTTTTTATGTGAAAAAATTTGTAAAAAGTGGAAGCCTTCGGGACACCCATATTTGATGAATTGAAACTGTAAGTTATCTCTCTTTCGGCTTGACGGCTACCGCACGTAAAGAATGTTGGAGCTGCCGCCCGATGGTGAAATTGTTAACCAAACCCATTTATAATGCGCCAAATCTTAACTCTCATTCTATTTTGTTCTTTGGCTTCCTTGCCCTTGACGCTTAAAGCTACCCATATTGTGGGTGGTGAAATGACCTACAAGTGTCTGGGCAACAACCAATACGAAATCAAATTAACGATCTTCCGGGATTGCTTCAACGGCATTCCCTGGTTTGACAACCCCGCAGCCATTGGTGTGTTCAGCAATGCTACCAACCTGCCAATTCCTTTCTTTTCAACGCTGGTGCCGCTCGATCCAATGCTCAATGATACGATTGACCCGACATTGGACAACGAGTGCCTGGCCGTGCCACCCAATGTTTGCGTCAATACGACGACCTACACCACGGTGATGACCCTGCCATTTTTGCCGGGGGGCTATCATTTGTCCTATCAGCGATGTTGTCGCAACAATACGATTGTCAACCTCATCGCCCCCGAAGATGTGGGAGCCACGTACAGTGTGGTATTGACGGAAGAAGCGATGCTGGAATGCAATAGTAGCCCCGTTTTCAAAGAATGGCCGCCGCTTTATCTGTGCGCCAATGTGCCATTCAACATCGACCAGTCAGCGATAGATATTGACGGGGATTCGCTCGTTTATAAATTATGCAACCCGCTCGACGGCGCTTCCATGCAAGCCCCGATGCCCCAGCCACCAAATCCGCCACCTTATAATACCGTACCCTGGCTGCCTCCTTATGATGTCAGTACAATGATCAATCAACCCCCCGATCCACCCATGATGATCGATCCGGCGACGGGTATGCTGACCGGTACGCCAACGATCCTCGGCCAGTTTGTGATTGGCATTTGTGTGGAAGAATATCGCGACGGTGAACTCATCGGTGTCAACCGGCGCGACTACCAGGTGAACATCGGCGACTGTGAAGCGATCGTTGCGGCAGCGGGCGACCTGGACGTAATCTGTGGTTCAACGACCGTAAATTTTGCCAATGAAAGTATCAATGCCAACGATTTCCTGTGGTTGTTCAATGACCCGGGTAACCCCGGTGCCAGTTCCACCGCTGCCAGTCCCACTTATACCTTCAGCGATTTCGGCGTTTATAATGTGCAGCTCATCGCTGAGCCGGGTGCGATCTGTGCGGACACCCTGGAGCTGGAAGTGAGTGTGCAGCCGAACTCAATCACCCCCGATTTTTCGGTGGAGTTGGTGGAATGTCTGGAAAACGTGATCCTGAACGTCACCGACTTGTCGGCCGATAATTTCTCAACGATTACTTCCTGGGAATGGGTGCTGAACATCGGAGGCAACCTCTTTACCTCCAACGAACAAAATCCCACTTTTGAAGTGGCCCCTCCGGGTGGCGCTATTCTGTCCCTGACGGTGACGAATGCCGTTGGCTGTTCGGAAACTTTTGAAGATATATTTCCCCTGAAACCACCACTGCTCAGCCTCGAACTGGGCACCGATATCAGCAGCTGTCAGATCAGCCAGCTGGAGTTGGATGCCGGCCCCGGTTTTGTGTCCTACTTGTGGAACGATATGAGCACAGCGCAAACCCTTACCGTTGATGCACCCGGCACCTACTCCGTCATCGTTACGGATGCCTGTGGCGAAACCGCCATGGATATGGTGACCCTGACGCAAGATTCGGTAACGGTCGATGCCGGTGCCGATCAAACCATCTGCGCTGCGGGCGGACTGGTAACCCTCAATGGTAGCGTTACCGGAAATTATAATAATATTCAATGGGAACCCTCGGCCGGCATGTCCGATCCTAATTCTTTAAATCCGGAGGTGTTTGTCAGTACGACCACCACTTTTACCCTCACGGCCGTCAGTAATGCCACCGCCAGTATTCTGGTAAATGGTGATTTTGAAGCGGGAAGTACGGGTTTTGTCAGTGATTACATTCCGGGCACGGGCGGCCCGGTGGGGTTGTTGTCCAATGAAGGAGAATATGCCATCGCGACCAGCCCAAGTCTGACTCACGATAATTTCGTGAATTGTTCGGATCATACCTCTGGAAGTGGAAATATGATGGTGGTCAATGGTGCCTCCGTCCTCAACGAAAAGGTTTGGTGCCAGACGGTCAACGTCAGCCCGGGAGCCGACTACCAATTCAGCGCCTGGATGATCTCGGTTGTTTCTGCCAGCCCGGCCATCCTGCAGTTTTCGATAAATGGTGACCTGCTTGGCAGTCCTTTCAATTTGACCAGTGCGACTTGTGTCTGGGAAAACTTTTTTGAAAACTGGAATGCCGGCACCGCAACAACGGCAGAAATCTGCATCGTCAATCAAAACACCGCCGCTTTTGGTAATGACTTTGCCATCGACGATATCTTCTTTGGCCCGGTTTGTATCGGTTCGGACGAAGTGACCGTTTTTGTCAGTCCGGAAGAAGAAACCTTCGATTCGGTCGCCATTTGTGAAGGGGATTCCATCCTTGTTTTTGGAAATACCGTAACGCAGGCCGGTGTGTTTTCCGAAATATTTACCTCCAGCGAGGGCTGCGATTCGACGCACACCGTGACGGTGACGTTGCTGGATGTCAGCCAGACTTTTGCCAACATTGACCTTTGCAGCGGAGAATCGGCCAGCGTTTTCGGGAATACGGTGGATACCGCCGGCGTTTTCTCCGAAACATTTACAGCACAAAACGGCTGTGACTCTACCCATACCATTACAGTCAATGTTTTCCCCACTTTCGAATTCGTGGAAGACGCCCAGATTTGTGAGGGCGATACGGTTTTGATTTTTGGAATTCCAATTGCGACCAGCGGTGAATTTTCGGATACCCTGCAGTCGGTTAATGGCTGTGATTCTATCCGGACCGTCAACCTGGCTGTTTTGCCAAATGCTTTTACGACCGAAAACCGGGCAATTTGTTTTGGCGAAACCACAGATATTTTCGGCACCCAGACCGGTGTCGCCGGTGTC
>JBFIJS010000115.1:0-8964 GCA_041600595.1 Saprospiraceae bacterium
CAACTGGGTGGCTGAAATCCGGCTCATCACCATCATTAACGATGAGGAAGAAAAACAAAGGGCAAAAGACTTTCTGCGGGAGTTCATCCAGCTGTCCCGGCTCCCCATCCAGGAAACGGTGGTGAAATTTGGTCATTTTTATGAGGAACTCGCCAATGCCCCGCTGGCCGACATCAATATCTTTGGTATTTCACCAGAGCTGACCATTGAAGATTATAAGAAAATGTCGCTGACGGTAAACACGACCTGCCTGTTTGTGATGGATTCGGGGCATGAGAATGTGTTTGCCTGATTCGGATTGATAATACCTGGCAGTGGCTCACTGAAAAATCCGCTCCAGCACCGCCTCCCGGTAACTGGCCCCGATCGGCAACTTTTCTTTCCCGATATGTACAGTGTTGCCTTCCAGCGTACTCACTTTATCGATAGCAACAATGTAGGATTTGTGAATGCGCATAAAACGGTCTGCCGGTAGTTCTATTTCCAGACTTTTCAGCGAATTGAGAGAGAGGATACGGCCGCCGGGGGTGTAGTAGGCCACATATTCCCGCATGCTTTGGATAAAGTTGATGTCATCATATTTGATGCGATGGATGCGGTGTTCTGCTTTTACCAAAATAAAATCTTTGGCATCGGCCTGCGCCGGTTTTGTGCCGGATTTCAACTGCAACATCTCACTGGCTTTGTTCACGGCCTGTACAAAACGTTCGAAGCTGAAAGGTTTCAACAAATAGTCAGTTACATCGAGAGAGTATCCTTCAAGGGCATAGTCCGGGTAGGCGGTCGTAAAAATGACCAGCGGTTTTTGCTGAAGGGAACGGAGAAATTCGATACCCGTCAGGCCGGGCATTTGAATATCGAGGAAAAGCAGGTCCACGGGCTGTTCCTGCATGATCTGAATGGCTTCCATCGGGTCCTTGCACTGTCCGATCAGTTCGAGCGTGGGTAGCCTCCCGACGTAATTCTCCAGCAGGGCACGGGCCAGTTCTTCATCGTCAACAACAAGGCAACGGATTTTCATGGTTGGATAGTTGAAATGGCTGAATGGTCGGATCACAGGGTAACCAACCAGCCAGCAATCAATTATATCTTCAGTTTCAAACGAACCCGAAAGACATTATTATCGGACCGAATATCCAGTTCATGCCGGTCCGGATACATGAGTTCGAGTTGGCGGCGAACGTTCTCCAGGCCAATTCCGCCCACTTTATCTTTGGTAAAAGTTTCCTTAGGCAGGCTGTTTTCCACCGTAAAAAAAACATGTTCATTGGTGGTTGCCAGGTTGATCGTTATCCAGCCGTTTTGCAAATCCTCGATCCGGCTGTGTTTAAAAGCATTTTCAATAAATGGCACCAACAACATCGGCGCCACCTCCAGGTCGGGTCTGCTTTCATCCAGCTGCACTTTCACATTGAGGCCCCGGCTATCCTTCAACATATGCAAGTCGATAAAGTGACGCAGATAAGTGATCTCTTTGTCGAGGGTGACTTTATCCGCCTTGCAGTCGTACAGCATGTAGCGAAGCATGCCGGATAGCTTCAAGAGGTTGTCGGGTGTTTTTTCCGATTTGATGACCGAAAGGGTGTAAATATTGTTCAGGGCATTGAACAGGAAATGCGGATTGAACTGCGACTTCAGGAACTTCATTTCCGACTCCAGTTTCTCATTCCGGAAATCGGATGCTTCCTTGGCTTTGAGGTTGGCAAAACTGGCTATTTCGATCAGGGCGCTGCTGGCAAATGCCGTGAGATAAGGCATAAAGTAGCTGATCAAACGGATAAAAGACAAGGAAGAATTGCGGGGCTGCTTCGACCGTCCGGGCGGAGCGGTTCTTTCGAGATAAGCCTCCCAGGGCATGGCATCCCATTCATCGAGGAAAGTAACAATGGCGATCAGGGAGACCCCCGCCAGCAGGTAGGCCGTTTGTTTTCCTTTGAAATAAAGTTTCGGAATCAGGGTTTCAACATTGATCACGATTACCAGCACGATGCCTGTAAAAACAACCATACTGTGGTAAAAGTACCGTTCGTAGGTTTCCGGTCCGCCACCCGATAAAAGAAACGGGATCGCTATCCAGAGGAGCCCCCAGAATAAAATTTGCAGCCAGGTCCGTTTACTTGGTAACCATTTCATGGTACAAAGGTGAAGAATTCAAGGTTAACGGGCTATTTAAATCAATCAACACCAGCGAATTACCAATCAGGGCCGCCCGTTGCTCCGCAAATCGTTTTCCGTAGCTTCGATCCGGCGGATCGCACAAAAAACTCCGGTCATGTCATTTAGCCAATCCGGAGGCGGCCATCAGGCAAACGACCGGTACTCAATGGCCAACTGCTCACACAGCTGCAGGTTTCGCTGTTTTCTGGCTTCCAGTACCTTTCTTCCGTATTCTGTGAAATATTGATGATCGTGAATAAAGGACAGGTTTTCTTCCATCCACCCCAGGTCAGAGTATTCCCGGTTGAAAATTCGCCGCCATTCTTCCCGCAGCTGGAACTGCAGGTGGCAATATTCGCCCAGGGAAAGGTGAAACAAATCGGCATCACAGATCACTTTTTGGAGCAGGTTTTTTGGCTGTTGCGGCATTTTGGTGGCACCGATACAATCTAAAACCTGGTCAATTTTTCCCGGTGGAAAACCTTCCCGCGACAACCATTCCTGCGCCAGGCGCTGGCTCTCTTCTTCGTGCCCGATGTATTTTACCACATGCCCACTATCGTGAAACCAGGCGGCCAGCAACAGTATTTCCTTTTGTGCTTTGTCCAATTGCAGGTGCCGCCCGATGTCTTTGACTCCCCGCACGACGTTTACGGTGTGGTGAAAATTGTGGAACACGAGATCCCCGGACAGCTTGGAAGCAAAGATGCGTGCGATATACCTTCCGGCGAGAAAAGGAAGGGAGTGGTTGGATCTGATCATTTTCCTTATTTTGAATCCCGGCGTACAATCCGCTTTTGATATGGTGCAAAAGGAAAGGTAAAATAAATAGTTTGCCGATAACTCCTTTAAACAAAGGCATTTTTTTCACCGGCCAACGAAAAAATCAAAGTTTTCCAATGGCTTAAAACGAAAATTGTCCCGGAGGGTAGTTCCGGGACAATTTCCAACAGGTTGAATGAGACATCCAACAGACAGGGTGCGACGGCTAATGCTTTATCCCCGAAAAAACTTCCAGTTTGGCCCCCTTGTCAGAGGAAATACCGTAGGACATACGTCCGTTGGCAGGGGTCATCATGCCGTTTTTCAGCGCAACTCCATTGACGGATTCCAGCCGAACGACCCGAATGGCACTCAGGTTATCCTCCCAGATCTTTGCCTTGAAAGGGATACTGCCAATCCCGTCGAAAGGAACGACCTGAATGACGCTGTCCGACACCTTGGTCACCTTTACTTTGTATTCTTTGTTGAGCTTTCCGTCCTTGGAAAACATCCCGGTGTAAACGCCTACGAGCTCGTCGGCCAGCGAGGCATTGTTAGTGTTAGTGGAAAAGGAAAAAAGGCACGGAGACAGAATAAGCATACCGTAGAAAAGTAATTTTCTCATCTTGGTTGGTATTAATTTAATGTGATGTTGGAGGATATGCTTTGGGAGCGACAAATAGTTGTTCAAATTTTTTGCCATAAAAAGAACTGGCAGACAAGATATTAAATATTGCTGACATTTGAAAAGAACATTTCAAATTTATAACCGGTACGGTCCGGCTGAAAAGAACGCTCCATTCTTTGTTTCTTTGCGCCCGGACTACCTTACTTTATAATTTTCAATTTTTGCTACGCATGCCCGTCATTGCTACAAACGACTACGAACCGCTGCTGCCATTTAAGAACGGTCACCTCAATACCATCTTCCCCGCTCTGCTCCGGCGAACCCAACCTTTGAACTATGAGCGCGAACGGATCGTCACACCCGACGATGATTTTCTCGATATAGATTTTTTGCGAAATGGAAGCTCCCGGGTGGCTTTTCTGTTGCACGGGCTGGAAGGCAGTAGTTCTTCGCAGTACATTAAAGGTCTTGCGGATTTGTTTTTTCACGACAATTGGGATGTAGCCATGATCAACCACCGCAGTTGCAGCGGAGAGATGAATCGCCAACGCCGCATGTACCACAGCGGAGTGACGGACGACCCCCACACCGTGATCCAGTATCTGAAAAAGAATTATGACGAAATAGTGATGATCGGCTTCAGCCTCGGTGGCAATATGACGTTGAAATACCTGGGTGAATGGGGTGCCAAAACAGACCCCGCAATTAAATGCGCAGCAGCCGTTTCCGTACCGATAGATCTGCACTCATGCTCGCTGCGGATCATTTCCCCTTCCAATTTTATTTATGATAAACGATTTCTCCGCAGTCTTTCCAAAAAAGTGCATTTAAAGCACCAGCAGTTTCCCGACGCTTTTAATCCTGAATTGTTGAAACGGGTGAAAAACCTCTGGGATTTCGACGAATATTTCACAGCTCCCATCCACGGTTTTGACGGGGCAAAAGGCTATTACGAGATGTGCAGCAGCCTGCCCGGTCTGAAAAATATCCACGTCCCCACTCTCCTCATCAATGCCCTCGATGACCCCATGCTGGGAGAGGAGTGTTACCCTTACGAGATTGCGGAGACCCACCCTTATTTGCACTTTCTGTCACCCGAATACGGCGGGCACTGCGGTTTTACCCTTTTTGGCAAAAGGAATTACTGGCAAGAACATCAAATACGCTCGTTCGTGAAGGAGCATCTTTAGTGAAATCTGTACCTCCGGCCTGACTTCCCCGGAAAGATGTTTACGAGCCTGGGAAAAGAGGACCCCCTGTCTTTTCGGAAGCCCTCCTTAGGCAATGCCTTTAATCTACCTTATTTTCTTTCAAAATTGCCCTGGCTTTTTCCACATTTTCCGGCAGAGCATACAACGCCGCTTCGCCCAACATCGGCATCGCAGAATCGGGATGATTGAGGATATGGCTCACAATGCCATTCCTTTTTAGTACGTCTTCGGCAAGTTTGACCTGCATGAGGTCGGTAGAGGAATAAATTTTTACCCAGTTTTCTTTCATGGCTTCAATGATATGGCGGTGGTCAATGTCTCGTTGATCGTTCGGTTATCGGTAATACCCCGACATCCGGTGTGGTCACCGATTCATCAACCCCCGGTTGTAGGTGATTGATACAGGATTTTTTTCAGCCTCCGGAAATGATTATTTCCAAATGTGCTGCCTGCTTTACCCTCCCAAAATAGTCAATAACTCCAGCAAAGTCAAATGACAAAAATCAATGAACACAATTCGATCTTTCATCAGATGCTATGAGGTTTGAGGTAGCTGAAAAGAGCTGATAGCACAGAGGAGGCTTCAAGTATAACCGTATAACGGATCAGCGGACTGAATGATCAATGAATTGAAGCAACCCCCCGCATGAGTTCTGCGGCTTTATTGAAAAAAGGGAGCACCGGTAACGATTACCAATGCTCCCTTTGCAATAAAATCACCCGAATGTAAATAGGTTGAGTTATGTTTTGCCGGGTCCGCTGCTCATTATAAGGTGGACGGGCACACGTAATCCGACACTTCCACACCTGCTTCTTTAATCGCTTTGAAGCCGTCTTCCACATCAATCAGATTGTGGAAGCCGCGTGCTTTCAGGATCGAACTGGCAATCATCGAACGGTAGCCACCCGCACAATGGATGAAAAAATCCCCGTCGGTAGGCAGGCTCGCCAGGTAGTTATTAATCTCTGCCAGCGGGTAGTTTTCCGCTCCGATTACATGCTCCGACTGGTACTCAGATTTTTTGCGGACATCAACGATCCTGGCCCCTTTTTGCCGGGCCAGTTCAGCGGCTGTAACCCGCTTCACCGTATCCACCTCCTTGCCTGCTTTTTTCCAGGCTTCAAAACCGCCTTTCAGGTAGCCGATGGTATTGTCAAAACCGACCCTGGACAACCGGGTGACGGTTTCTTCAACCCGGTCTTCGTCCACGACCAGCAGGATCGGCGTGGCCACATCCCTGATCAGGTCGCCGACCCACGGAGCAAAGTTGCCATCGATACCGATAAAAGTGGAGCGGGGAATGTGCCCATTGGCAAATTCATCTTCGTGCCGGACATCCAGCACGACGGCTCCGGTCTCGTTGGCCGCTACTTCAAACTCCCGCGGAGACAGTGCGTGTTGTCCTTTCTCGAGCACTTTGTCGATGCTTTCGTAGCCCTCTTTATTCAGTTTTACGTTTAAGGGGAAATAAGCCGGGGGCGGCAGCAGACCATCGGTCACTTCTTTTACAAATTCGGCCTTGGTCATATCGGGACGGAGGGCGTAATTCATTTTTTTCTGGTTGCCGAGGGTATCGACCGTTTCCTTCATCATGTTCTTCCCGCAGGCCGAACCTGCCCCGTGTGCCGGGTAAACAATCACGTCATCGGCCAGTGGCATGATCTTATTGCGCAGGCTGTCAAACAGGGTTTCCGCCAATTGTTCCTGCGTCATATCGGCAGCTTTTTGTGCCAGGTCAGGCCTTCCAACGTCGCCGAGGAAAAGGGTGTCACCGGAAAAAATTGCGCGGTCTTTGCCATTCGCATCTTTCAATAGATAAGTGGTGCTTTCCATCGTGTGCCCGGGCGTGTGCAGCACCTTGAAAGTCAGGTCACCCAGTTTGAATTCCTGACCATCTTTAGCAATGATCGCCTCAAAAGACGGGTTGGCATTGGGACCGTAAATAATAGGAGCCCCGGTTTTTTCCGCCAGGGTCACGTGCCCGCTCACAAAATCAGCGTGAAAATGTGTCTCAAAAATATATTTAATCCTGGCCCCCGCATCGTTGGCCCGGTCGATATAAGGCTGCACTTCCCGCAGCGGATCAATAATGGCTACCTCGCCGTTGCTCTCGATATAATAGGCGCCTTGCGCAAGGCATCCGGTATAAATTTGTTCTATCTTCATGTTGAAAAAACGTTTAATTAAATTGGTATTTATTGAATAAAAGGATAAATCGGATCTAAAAATATCATCACCCTGTCCGGCCCGAAAATCCGGCAAAACCGAATCGATTAATTGCTGCTTTATCGGCCCTTTTCCGGTTCATTTATTTTGTTGTCAAAAGATAGTGCAAAGATAAGGGGTTGTTATTTGGCTTTCCGTAACCTCTGTCACACTGCTCCGCAAATACCGGGTTCGTGTAACCTCTGTCAAAAATCCTGCTACCCCAGAATAAAATCGGCAGCCATTTGTGCATGCAGGTCTGTGGTCGCCATCATTGGCAGGTCGAAATCTTTTTCATCGATCAACATCGGCAACTCTGTGCAGCCTAAAATAATCCCTTCGGCTCCCCTCTTTTTTAAGGCCTCCATTTGCTGTAAATAAAACTGCTTTGCTTCGGCGGAAAATTTTCCCTGCGTTAATTCATTGGAAATAAAATAATGCGTCTGTTCAATATATTTTTCCTCCGGAATAATAACCTCTAAATTATAGTTATCGTTTAAATGCCCCTGCAAAAAGCCACCGGTCATGGTTGGTTTATTACCCAATAAGCCCAATTTTTTTAACCCTTTTTTTCTGGCTTCCCGGCCAGTGGCGTCGGCAATATGCAATATTGGTATTTTTATTTTCGGAGAAACAAATGGATAAACCAAATGTGGTGTATTGGCACAAATAACCAACGCTTCCGCTCCGGCATTTTCCAGTTTATGAGCAATATCCAGATAAGCGTTATTTATTTTTTCTTTATTGCCTTCCCGCATTAATTCTATATTCAAACTATAAATAATTAATGGAGGATTCCCCTGGGTGCCAATTTTTTGTCCGACGAGTTCATTAATAAGGCGGTAATAAACAATCGTGGAATGCCAGGAAGTGCCGCCAATCAAGCCGAGTGGTTTCATGTTGTTATTATTTTGTATGGGCCATCAGCGGTGGAGATCAGGCCAGGCGCAAACAGGCCATTACGGTTAATTATTTTTCAAACGCAATGCTCCATATCCCTCTTAAATCACCGGCTACATAACCGGTTGCCAGATCATCAGGATAATATTTTTTAATTATTTCTGCATTTTCCACACTCATTGTTTCCCCGGTTATTCCGTGGCATTTTAAGCATAGGTCATTCACTATTATGGGGGCATAAAAGTGATAGCGACCATCATCTTCCTGAACAACCCGGGGAGCCAATGCTTTTCCGGTATCTTTTTCTTTTTGGTATAGATTAATAACCGCCAGTTCTTTTTTATCCGGTTCGTCCAGTGGGTTCCGGTATTTAATGGCTGCCCGCTTTATTTTTGCCTGGTGAATTTGGGAAAGACTGTCAACTATCTGCAAAGCATTTAAATGGCAATAGCCCAATGCCTGCTCGACGCCACCTTTTTCCATAGCCTGTTGCAACGCAACGCTCATGTTGGTAAAAACCGCAGCGGCTATTTGCTGGCCTTTTTCTAAATATTCTTTTTCCCGGTCCGTGTCCGGACGATTATTTGCACAGCCAAGCAAAAAAACAGAAAGCAAAAGGAAGGAGGAGATTAATTTCATAGCTTGTTATTTTTTTGATTGTAAAATTCAACTACAGGATGAAACTGAATTTTATGGAATTCGGGGCAGGATTTAATTCCGGCCATCTGAAAAAATACTTTTTCGCCTACGGCAAAAATTAAATTACACTGTTTAACCTGAAAAAATAATTCGCCAATTACCTCTTTATTTTTTATTAACTCTTTTGCCTGCTTCGGATAATTGACTGGTTAGGCTACCCCAACTTTTATTTCCAATTTTACTTTTCAAACAGCAATTATTCTATGTATTGATTTAGCAAACCAATAACAATTTATTAATACACAACTACTGTTTAACAAAGCTAACCTGCCCTGTTAATGAGGCAATTTACTACGAACCAGCCCATAAACATAAGTACCCAAAACGGCCCCTGCGATGACGACCAGTATGGGTACATATCCGTATCCCAAAAGAATAAACATTGGTCCGGGACAAGCTCC
>JBFIJS010000116.1:0-8925 GCA_041600595.1 Saprospiraceae bacterium
TGCCCTTTGATGCGCAACTGGTGGTTGCCATACGGGAGTGCCCCAAACTGGAGGGTGTTTTCTTTCTGGTAGTTCCAGTCGCTGTAAACCCCGTCAATCTTCCAGGCATACGATGTTTTACGAATATCGTCCATCGTCGGCAGGGAAAATTTTAGCTTAAAATAGCGGTCAGAAGGATGGAAGGTAATGGTCCGGGTGGCCAAAATGTCTGGAAGTTTATTGACGAGGGTTTCAGTGCCCCCATCAAATATTTCAAAATCAACCATCGTCAATTTGGGGTGATCCTTTTCCCGCTTCACAAAATCCCTGGGGTGAAAAGCGTTAACTCCATTGACCCCGCCAAAATAAATGGTTCCATCAGATTCCTGAAAATGAGAGGTGCGGTTCGCCTCTATATCTGTGATGCCATCCTTGACCAAATAGGTCTGCACCTCAAAGGTCCCTTTATCGAATGACATAATCCCGTACTCGCTATTGAGCCACAAACGGTTGTAATTGTCTTCGTAAACGGCGTAGATCAGCTCGTTGGAAAGCCCATCCTGACGACCAAACAACCTTTTTTCATCAGTAGTCGGGTCCCAAAATAACAACCCCTTTTCGCTACCCAGCCACCTGTTCCCGTCGCCATCCACGTGCATATGGTGAAATACAGTAGCTGGCAAACCATAGGGCTCCGACGCAGCCTCGTGGTAGTGTGCGGCGACCTGTCGCTTTGCCTGGTCAAAGCTGTACAATCCATCATCAGTACACCACCAAAGTAAACTTTCCCGGTCGGACAGGATATGATATACAAGTAAATGGCTGGTATCAAAACCCGCCTCGTTGTATCCGGTATACTCCAAAAGGGCCAGCTCATCGGGGCAAATTTTGCCGAAGTCTTTAACAGTAAAAAACCAGATACAACCGCCCGGGTCGCTATCGGGATTTTCCCAGAGTGACCAGGTATTAGAAAATTCAGAGGGACTGGTGAAGGGGATTCGCTGCTGTCCGGAAAGGTCGGGCGACCACTTCGTCAAATGATATTCATGTTTGCACCAAAAATTTTTGGAACGATCCCGGATGATCGGCAAACCAGTGCCGCCAACGCCACCTAAATCTGCCTCTTTTTTTAAGTCATACAGGATTTTAAAGTCTGATGGATTCTTTTTGTTAAACAAAACCAGCCCCCCGTTTTCAAAATTGACCAACACGGAATCATTTTCCGCATAGATGCCCCGGGCTTCGTTGTTGATGGGTATGCGGATGTCTCCTTGCTCTGAAAAATAGTGGGTAAACGGATTTTTTTGGATTTCAATAATATTGAAACCAAAAGAACTGTGCAGGTAAAATTTACCGGTTCCGTCCGATTGAATGCCTCCAACGGTCAGCACCTCAAATAACTTTTGATCGTAATCCTCCCGCAGCAATTCCAGCATCAAGTCCCCCTGCGTATTAAATATTTTCCACCCTTCCGGGCCCAGGCTCCAAATCATTCCCTCCTGAAACTCGAAAAAGCAGTACCCTTCGGGATCTTCAAAAACCAGTTCTTTCTTTCCGGAATTTTCCAGGCGGAACAACTGGTTCCTTGAGCCCTTTTCATTCCTTAAATAAATATGCCCCTCCCATTCAAAAACACTTTTGGATTTAAAGCAGAATGGGCCATCAGGAGCGTTGTCCGCCAGTTTTACGCTGTCCAAAAGGACTCCGTCGGGGCTTAATTTTCTGATCGTTCCGTTTTCGCCGTGTACCCAAAAATTGTTCTGCTCATCGATCAATGCGATCCGGATAGGATCAGTTTCCCGATGAGAGAGCGGTATTTTCTTTGTGCCGGTTTTAAAATCAAACAGGATCAGATGATCTGCTCCGCCAAAATACCATTCGTTCTGTCCCTCCTTTTTTCGGTGATAATAAAAATGATAGGCTTCTCTGTTAAGCAGCGTGTCTAACTGTGCGGCCAGGACCTTCCCGAGCCGATCCTCTTTGCTTTGCAATTCACCCGTTACAGGGTTTTGGAAAGATAGCCGGGAATCTGACTCTTCGACATCATGCAGGAACCAAAACCATCCTTCTTCCCCATCTTCCCCGAATTTGTTAAATACTGGCATCTGGAAGGGCTTGAACTCATACCCATCATACCGCATCGGGGTACGGTATCCGATGATCCAGAGAAACCCGTTTCGGTCTTTGTAAATCTGGGTTACCACCCGGTGGGCAAGCCCTTCTTCAATACCAAATTGTTGAACACTAACAGTGTATTTCTGGGCGGCAAGCGGCCCGAAGGAAAGAAAAAAAAAGTAGCTGGTCAGTATGAACAAGTGTTTATTCAAATGCTTATTTGTAGGGTTTCAACGTCGGCAAACGTGGTTTTCATAAGTTTTCGTGCAGGTCATTCAACAAGGATCAAGGCAGGGAGCGGCAGGCAGTCATTTAGAGAGGCTAAAAACAAAAGTAATCGTTTTAAAGACGATAAATAATTTTTCTGCCAGGAAATTGAAAGGAGTTTAGGAGGTGAAATAAAAATTCCGCCAAAATAACGCCCCGGCAAGCGGACTGAAAAATCATGCGGACTCCCCCCAACAAAAAGAGCCGCCCGGTTTCCCGAACTGCTGTTAATCTTAAACTCCAGGAATGGTTTGTGGTGCATTTGCTTTTCTATCTATACTTTCAGGTAAATTATCTGATCCGGTAAAAGGTACTACTTATTTAAACCGGTTTTTCTTTCCATACTTCCCCGGATAACAGCAACTATTCTGATATTTTTAGCAGTAATAATAAACCTTTAATGATGCCTGCTTTTCATCAACATAACACCATGCGCCCTACCCCATCGGCAAAGTGATGTTACAGACGGTTCCTTTTCCCACTTCTGATTCAATGGTAACACCTCCGCCGTTTCGTTCGACGAATTCTTTGGTGAGAGCAAGCCCCAGCCCGGTGCCGCGTTCGCCGTCGGTGCCTTTGCTGCTACCCTGCCGGTTGAGGGTAAAGAGGGTGTTGATTTTATCCGCCGGGATGCCAAGGCCGGTATCGGTTACCGAAAGGCGAACCTGGCCATTTTGCTGTGTGCTGCTGATGCGCACCACCCCACCCTCATCGGTAAATTTGAGGGCATTGGAAACGAGGTTGCGAAGGATGAGCTGGAGGCTGTTCTCGTCGGCAATGGCCTGGAGATCGGGTTCGGTTTCATTTTCCAGAGCAATACCTTTAGCCTGGGCGTGTTGTTCAAAAAGTCCGATTACTTCTTCCGTCTGCTGCCGCAAATTGAGCGGTTGCGGGTTCAGGGAAATCCCCTCCAACTGGCTGACCGACCATTGCAGCAGGTTGTCCAGCAGGGTGCTGAGGTTGTTGGCAGAGCGGTTCACCTGGGTGCTCAACTCCTGCAGGCGCTCAAGGTTTCCTTTGCCGAGGTGGAAGTTGAAGATCTTTCCAAGACTCGTAAAGGCGCTGATCTCGCTGCGCAAATCGTGGGAAATGATGGCAAAGAGGCGATCTTTCGTGGCATTGAGCTGGCTGAGCTCTTTGGCTTGTTCGTCAATTTTAGCTTTGGCCTGCCGCATCTGGAAATAGAGCCAGGCCATGCCGGCCAACAAAACGGCGAGGACGCCGGCGGCGAGGAGCAGGTTATTCTTTTGTTGGGAAATGAGGTCGTTCTGGGTCTTCAACAGCGCATTTTCCTGTTCCTTCTTTTCGGTTTCGTACTGAGTATTCAGTTCGGCGATGATGGCGGTCCGGTCTTTGGCAAACAGGCTGTCGCTCAGTACGAGCAGTTCCCGCAAGAGGGGTGTTGCACGGGCGGGCTGGTTGTTTTTTTCGTAAAAATCGGCGAGCGCGGACAAGGCGATTTTTTCCGACTGTAATTTTCCTACTTGCCGGGCCATTTCCAGCCCGCGCTGCAAGAGACTTTCGACATCAAATTGGCTGGAAGCCACTTCTCCTTTCTCCAAAAGCTGATAAGCCTTCCCGATCTCGACGAGTACTGCACCGGTCATGCTTTTTTCATCGATCTTTTCGAAGGTTTCCAATGCTTCGTAAAACAGTTGCAGGCCGCGTTCCGGGCTGCCCGCTTTGACCAGGAATGTTCCTTCCGTCAGTGCCAGGTGGGCGCGGATACTTTGGTCGGTGCCATACTCTTTGGCTGTTTTGGCCTCCGCTATTTTCTGAAACGCATTCTCCCGGTTACCTTCCTGCCAGTCTGCCCGGGCCAGTCCTGCCAGAAACATAGCATCTTCCGCTTCCGACCCGTTGGCCCGGGAAATGTCAAGTGCCTGCTGGTAGTGCTTCCGGGAGTTGACGAAATCATTCAACGCCTCGTAGTTGTAGGCAATCTGACCGTGGCTGCGGGCAAATTCCCGGGGGTTGTTTTTTTCTAAAATAGGCAACGCTTCAAAATAGGCGGTCAACGCTTTTTCCGGCTGTCCCATTTCCCCCAAAACGGCCCCAACACTGATACCGGAGATGGCAATGCGCCAGTCGTTTTCCAGGAGGGTGGACCAGTATTTACATCGTTCAAAATTGGTGATGGCCGAATCCAGCAGCCCTTTTTGCCAGTAAAAATTGCCCAGATGCATGGCTGAACTGGAGAGTATCAGGGTGTCGCGCTGGGATATAGCCTCGGCCATTGCCAAGTCCAGGTACACCTTGGTGCTGTCCGGTTTGCCACTCCGGAAATAAGCCAGTGCAATGTTGTCGTACAGTGCCGGTAACTTTTTTTTGACACCGTATTGATTCGATATGGCGACTGCTGACTTATAGCTGACAATAGCTGCAGGAATATCTTTTCTGTAGTAAAAAGTATTGGCAGCCATATTCTCCAGGTTGACCATTTCGGAGGCCATTTGTTTTGGGTCTTCGGCCTGGCGGGCTACCATCCTGGCATCTTCCAGCACGGATTCGGCCTTTTCCAGCTGACGTGCGTTTAACAAAACGCTGAGCCATTTCATGTATCCCGTCACTTGCAGGTCTCGGCTGTCGGGCAAGTTTTTCGTCAGGTTCACTGCTCTTTCGAACTCCGTACCGGCTTCCGCAAATTTGTTTTCTGCGGTCAGTACATCACCCAGTTGAATAGCCACTTTCGCTTTGGTCGAATCGCTTGCTGCCTGCGTTGTTGCCCGCAGCAGATATTGCCGGGCCTGGTCGAAGTCTTTGGCTGAGGCTGCCTTTTGGGCTCGGTGCAACAGGGAATCGGTTGTAAGATTTTCTGATGCCGGGTTTTGAGCAGTCGTATTCTGGAAAATACCACCCATGATCAAAAGCGGTAAAAGCCAATGCAAAACATTAGATGTCATCATAATCAGAGAATTAACAAGCTACAAAAAAAGGAAGGGTCAAATAAGGTTAAGCATTTTTATAATCTGCTCCTTATAACTTTTGCCCAATGGAACCGCAATTCCAGCCACCTCCACGACGCCTTCCGACTCATCGATGCTGCCGATGGAAGTTGCCCGCACAATGTACGAACGGTGGACTTGAATAAATGCACGGGTGGGTAATTTTTCCGCAATTTCCCGAAGGGACGAACGGACAAGATAGGTCTCCGCAGCTGTTTGTACTTTGCAGTAGCGGTCTTTAGCGACTTCGATAATGAGTATCTCGGAAAAAGAAATTTTCACCAGTTTGCCACCTTGTTTGGAAAAAAGACAATCCTGGAAAAATACATCGCTGTTCCAGACGGGCAACATGCTATTGGCATCCTCCCGCTCTTTCTCCTTGGCAAACCGGTAAACCGCCAACTCAATGGCTGCCTGCAGGTTGTCTTCCATAACCGGTTTTACCAGGTAGGCATACGGCTCGGTGGTGGCAGCTCTGGCCATGATGGAGGCATCTTTCAGAGCGGTCGTGAAAATAATGGGCGTAGGCCGCACCCGGCTGATCTTTTCGGCCAGCTGCACGCCATCTTGTTCACCAATGATTTCGATGTCCATCAATACGACATCAGGCTGCGTAGAGACGAGGAGCTGCAGCGCATCTTTGGCGTTGTCGGCCATGCCAGCCAATTCGTAGCTCATTCCCTCCAGTAAAACGAGGATGTTCTCCTGATGGAGCGGATTGTCTTCTACGGCGAGTACGCGGATTTTTTTCATACTTGTTTTACAGTGAAACGATCAAGCAATTTTTATTGCAAATAATATCGTAAGACGGCCAAATTTAACAAAGTAAAATAGGGTGTAAAAGAAAAACACCTAAATTAAGTGCGCAATAAAAGCATACCAAACTTACACCCCATTGCAACCAGGTTATAAATAATTTGATGGCAGATTGTACAATGTTATCTTTCAAAACGGCCACCCCTTCACCCCCTAAAACTTCTCCGGTCGCATTTGCGGAAAGAAAAGCACTTCCTGGATACTTGCCTGATTGGTAAACAACATGGCCAGGCGGTCGATGCCAAAGCCGATGCCCGACATCGGTGGCATGCCGAATTCCATCGCCCGCAGAAAGTCGTGGTCGATGAACATGGCTTCGTCGTCGCCCCGTTCCATGAGGCGGGCCTGCTCTTCGAAGCGTTCCCGTTGCTCGATGGGGTCGTTCAGCTCGGTGTAGGCATTGGCGACCTCTTTTCCGTTGATCATCAGTTCAAACCGTTCGACGAGGCCGGGGTGGTCGCGGTGGCGCTTGGTCAGGGGGGACATTTCCACCGGATAATCCGTAATAAAAGTCGGCTGGATGTAGTGGTGCTCGGCTTTTTCACCAAATAATTCATCGATCAGTTTGCCCTTACCCATGGAGTCATCCACTTCGATGTGCAATTTTTTGTAGGTGGCACGGAGTTCGTCCTCGTCCATGCCGCTCACGTCAATGCCGGTGTGTTCTTTGATGGCATCGAGGATGGAAATGCGCTTGAACGGAGCCTTAAAACTGATGGTATTTTCACCCACTTGCACCTCCGTGGTGCCACAGGTGTCGAGTGCCATTTTCTCCAGCATCTGCTCGGTGGTGTCCATCATCCAGTAATAATCTTTGTAAGCCGTATAGAATTCCAGGACGGTAAACTCCGGGTTGTGGGTTCGATCCATGCCTTCGTTGCGGAAATTGCGGCTGAACTCATAGACCCAGTCGAAACCCCCAACGATCAACCTTTTCAGGTACAATTCGTTGGCAATCCGCAGGTAAAAAGGTACGTCGAGGGCATTGTGGTGGGTGATGAACGGGCGGGCCGCTGCTCCACCCGGGATGGCTTGCAACACCGGCGTATCTACTTCCAGGGCTCCCCGTTCGTTGAGGAACTGCCGGATCGAAGCAACCATTTTGGTGCGCTTGAGAAAGGTTTCTTTCACCTCCCGGTTCACGATCAGATCGACATAGCGCATCCGGTAGCGCAACTCGGGATCCACAAATTTATCGTGCTCATTTCCATCGGCATCCACCTTGACGATGGGCAACGGACGCAGCGATTTGGCAAGCAGCTTGAATTCCTGCACCCGGATGGTCGTTTCGCCGGTCTTCGTTGTGAACACATATCCTTTCACACCGATAATGTCACCGATATCCAGGTAGTGGGTGATCACCTGATCGTAAAAGGTAAAATCGTCGTCCTTGCAAACCTCGTCGCGGCGGATGTAAAGCTGAATACGGCCCACTGCATCCTGGATGTTCCAAAAAAGTGCTTTCCCCTTGCCACGGGTAGCCATGACCCGGCCGGCGATACTGACATCCTGGTAGTTGAGCCGGTTCTTCGTGCCGTCTTCCAGCGTTTCTTCTTTATAATTGGCTTTTATCTCCGCCGTGGTGGCATTGACCTCAAAAGCCTCCGGCGGGTATGGGTCGATCCCTAAATCTTTGATTTTCTGCAAGTTGCCCCTACGGACGATTTCTTGTTCGGTGAGTTGCATAAGTCTAAATAGTGAATGATAAATGGCGAATGGTGAACAATTGGGCGATCCGTCATCCGGCATTGATCATTTGTCAATTCGTAAAAAAGGTGCAAAAATAGCGTTTATCAAGGCAAGTAAATGTAATGAAGAGGAGAAAGTTCAAATTGGAGTAAAAGTTGTTTTTCCCCTTTAACTCAACCATTTTGCAACTCATCTTATTTTAAGGAGTAAATTAGCAGTCATCGGGTGTTACCGTTTTTTGGCACCTCTCCCGCGTGCAAACCGTAAGACCTGTTTTTCGATAAATTATAAATTATGGAAATCGTAAAATTCAATTCCCAGGTAAATGAGTTGCCCCTGAAAGTCCTGTTTAGCCTGGAGGCCATGTATCAGGAAGTCGAGAAATTTGTCAACGATCCCGAACATCCCTACCACGAATCGGCCAAAATCATTTACGAAAAGGTCAAACAGTACCCGGAGCTGCGTACCGGGATCGAGGATTTTCACCAGTTGCCAAAATACAAGGAACCCATCAACCTGCTGACAGACAAGTTGTTTCCGGGCCCGCTCCTCACCAATGAGATCAAGGCGTTGATGGTGCCTTTTCAGTTCCATGCATTTCGGCTGACCACCCGTTTTGCCAATATCATAAAAAATGCGGGAAAAGGGTTTGAAATGAAGATGACCGGTTTCAACGAAGAGAACTTTTACATAATGGCTTGTTCGTTTATCCTGGTGCATTATTACAAACAACCCTTTCACTTCAGCCGGCCGCTTTCTCTGGAAATAAAGAACCAAAACACCGGCATCCTGCACCACTACCGATTGTTGCTGAACGCTGATTTCACCCAGGTAGAAAAGACCGACCTGGCCCCCGAACTAACCCAGGACGACATCGACCAACTGATGCTGCACGGTGACGATCTGGCGTTTTGGAAATCCAAGTTTCCACCCAACAGCTACATCTTCAAGGGCTTTGGCCTGATGAACCTCTACGATGCCACGACCGAAGTCACCATCGCGCAAATCAGGGCGCTCTTCCTCCGCAACGATGACAATGTCTTTCACGATTTCCGGGACAACCTGCGTGTCCTGTACGGCATCAAAGACTTGTCGGTAGGCTATTCCGTTTACA
>JBFIJS010000117.1:0-8906 GCA_041600595.1 Saprospiraceae bacterium
GGCCTTGCAATTTCCAAAGAGTTTGTGGAAGCACAGGGAGGCCGGATCTGGGTAGATAGTCAGCTGGGAGTAGGCAGCAATTTTGGGTTTGCCTTGCCGGTGGTGAAATCGGCTGCCAAATCAGTGTGAGCCATCCCTGGCATTGATCCTCACACCGTCCAACAGCAACAACATCACCAGCCCAACAAAGGCGATCAACGCTCCAATAATGATGAAGAGAATACCAATATAAGGAATCACAATTCCGAGAAAAATAAACAAACCTCCGAGCGCCAGGACAATCAGACTGATCACATTCAAATTAATACTTGCGTCCAACCGGCCTTTCTTTTTCATCTTCGCCAACCGCTTTTCCAGTTTTTGTTGTTTGCGCAGTTGTTTGCCGGACAAATGTGACGCATGATTATTTTTTACCATTACATCTTCGGCTACCGGCTTTGAAGCGACAGAAAGGGAGGCTGCCGGGAATGCAGGAATGGAAAATAAAAGTGTGATGGTAAGTATAAAAATTTTCATGTTGAAATAAGGGTTTGAGCAATAGTTACACAAAAGGATTGCACAGCATTGCGTTGTCGTCGGAAAAAAATTGTGAGACATGTTTCGGATAAAAGATGACGAACAGGAAAGAACACCCCTATAACAAAAGTAGCCTGTCCCAAATTTAATCCGGGACAGGCTACTACCGTGTAATTTAAGTATGTTTAAAAAATGCGGAACAGGAAAAGTCGCTCCTTTGGCAACACTCGGAAAGCCTGTCCCGAATTCACTTCGGGGTGCTCCTCAAGGGATTTTAAGGAGCGAGCAGTCTCATGGCTCAAAGCGAGATGAATCCTCCGGCCCACTTGCATGATAAAAATTAAAGAAAATTTAAATTACAGATTGCTACTCTTCACTATTTGACGAAAAAATCACCAACCGCCGCCAGCGCCGCCGCCGCCGAAACCACCGCCGCCGAAACCGCCAAAACCGCCGCCGCCGAAACCGCCGCCACCACCGCCGCCACTCCAGCCACGACCGCCGCCACCAGGTCCGATGATGATCCAGCCTCCACCACCGGAGTCGTAGCGGCCACCACGGTTATAACCGCCACCGCCACCCTTGCTGATGATAATGACGATAATGATAAAAATGATCAGGAAGACCAACACTTCAAAGGGGAAGTCGTCGCGGTATACATCATCATTTTTGTATTCACCACTACCGAGCTTCATAATGATCGTGGTCGCCTCGTCGAGGCCTTTGAAATAATCCTGTTTTCTGAAATTGGGAGCAATGACCTGATCAATGATCCGACGGGCCATCGCATCCGGCAGGAAGCCTTCTGCTCCATAACCGGTTTGAATCCGGAGTTTTCGATCATTTAAAGCGACAAAAACCAGGACGCCATTGTTTTTCCCCTGCCGGCCAATGCCCCACTTCTCTGCCAGCCGGAAGGAATATTCAAAAATATCGTCACCTTCAATCGAGTTTTCAATAACAACTGCGATCTGTGTTGATGTTGAATCATCATAAGCTACCAGCTTTCGCTCCAGGGCTGCTGCCTGGCTACCCGAAAGAACCCCCGAGAAGTCATTGACCAACCGGGGCGGATTGGGTGCAGGGGGGGGCTCCTTGCCGAATACCAGCAAAGGCAACACCAATAATAGGAGGAGATAAATATGTTTGGTTAAGAAACTCAATGAATGTGGGAATGGCTGTAGAAACGAAAAATAAACCAGTGAACCCGAAAGTACAGGCTCCATTTTTCATGTTCCTTAGCGATAAGAAATTTCGTCCGGGAGTTCGTTTTTATCACCGGGCCTGCGGGGGAAAAACTCTCTCAATTTAAGGCCTGACTGCCGAACCCCCTCAATGACGCCATCGGTAAACCTGCCTTGCCGGAAATACTGCTGCATTACATCCCTGATATCGTCCCAAAAGTCATCCGGCACTTTTTCGTTGATGCCTTTATCGCCAATAATGGCAAACCGATGCATGGAAGGCACCATAAAAATCAGCACGCCGTTTCGTTCTTCGGTACTATCCATTTCCAGTTCATGAAACACCCGGGCCGCTACATTGAGCACATCACCGATCAGTTCCCGTTCGAGATGCACCCGTATTTCACCGGAGGTTTGCCCTTCAGCTTCCCGGATGGCAGCAATGATGCGTTGCTCTTGTTCTACTGTAAAAAATTTGACCAATGGATGAGTGGTGAACGGTAAATGGTGAATGGTGAATGGTGCTTTTAATTCACCACTCACCACTCATCATTTACCATTAGAATTTTACTTTAGGTGCATTTTGGGAACCTTCCTCTGCCTGGAACATCGCCTTGTCGGAGAAGCCGAAAATATTTGCCCAAAAATTGGCCGGGAAGCGGCGAACAGCCTTGTTATAATCAGAAACGGTATCGTTGAATTTGTTTCTTGCAACCTTGATACGGTTCTCCGTTCCTTCCAATTGTACCTGCAGGTCGCGGAATGCCTCCGTGGCTTTGAGCTCCGGATAGTTTTCCGTAACCATCAACAAGCGGCCAAGGGCCGAAGACAATTCGCTCTGCGCCGCCTGAAACTCTTGCAGCTTTTCAGGTGTGATGTTGGAGGGGTCAATGTTGATGCTCGTCGCACGGGCCCGGGCAGACGTGACAGCGGTAATGGTGGATTGTTCAAAATCGGCAGCACCTTTTACCGTTTCAACGAGGTTGGGAATCAGATCGGCCCGACGCTGATAATCGCTCTGAACATCAGCCCAGGCTTTTTCGACTTCTACGTCCCGGTCGACAAAATTGTTGTAGGTGTTGCAACCGGAAAAAGCCGCTATTAATCCGAAAATAATTACGACGAGGATGAGTACAGGTCTCATTGGCAATATGTTTTTGTTTTGAAAAAATGGCTCTTCACCGTGAAAAGCCAGACATGCTTTTGATGCATAAATAACACAAAGTCACCCCAGGTTGAGCGACCAGGTCCATTATTCTGCAAACATCGGTAAAATATGGATAAAAGGGGCTACCCATCACCGGCATTTGCTCCAGACTGGCATCGCCGGTTTGATGTTCCGGAGTAATAATGCAGGACATGCGCAGCCTGTTTGCCCTTTTGGGCAACGAACTTCCGCCGCCGTCAGCCGGGGTTTATCTTTTTTTCCCGATCAATGCCTGAAACAACAGACTGAACAGAACCACCGTCCCGGCACCTATCGGATTCAGCCACAGAAAACCCAGATCTTCCACCCCATCGGCACGGTCATAGAAGTAAACAAAAAGAACGACCGCCTCTCCTATCAGGGCACTGATAAAGACCGGCGTTGCGCTGACTCTTTTAAAACCAAAAGCGACAATAAAAATACCGAGTATGGTACCATACAACAGCGACCCGACGATATTAACCGCCTGAATCAGGTTTTCGAACAACAGGATAAATGAGGCAAAAAAGATAACCAATGCGCCCCACGCAACGGTCAGCAACTTCGACACCCGCAGATAATGGCTGTCCGATCGATCGACGACGAGGTTTCTTTTGTAAATATCAATAACAGAGGCCGTGGCCAGGGCATTCAACTCCGAAGCAATGGATGACATGGCTGCACAGAGAATCACGGCGATCAACAGTCCGATCATCCCCCGCGGCAAATAATTGACCACGAAAGTGATGAACACATAATCTTTGTCGTTGACTTCCAGGGCTTTGCCCGTTTCTCCGGCGTAGTCATTGATCAGATCGTCCAGGTTGGCCCGCAGTGCCAGCTCTTTATCGTTCAGCGCCTTTACTTTCTGTCTAGCCGTTTCCGTGGCGGACAAGTCATTCCGCTTTTGGGCATCCACCAACCGCAGGACTTCTTCCTGCTTCTCCTCAAAGACGACATCAAACTTGGCCTTGATTTCATCTACTTTGGGGCGGTAGGTGTCGCTGGCTTCCAGTTTGATCAGATTAGCTTTGTTGTAGTGTACTGGAGGCTTGGTAAATTGGAAAAACAAAAACACCAAAATGCCTGTAAACAATACAAACCCCTGCATCGGCACCTTAATGAAACCATTGAACAGCAGCCCGAGGCTACTCTCCCGCAATGATCTGCCCGATAAATAACGCTGCACCTGCGACTGGTCCGTTCCGAAATAAGATAAAAACAGGAACAACGCTGCCGTCGTACCAGTCCAGACATTATAACGCTCTGTCCAGCTGAACTCCAGATCAAATGCATTCATTTTACCCAGCGCATCCGCAACGCCCACCCCGTCCATCAGCGAAACCTCCCCGGGGAAATGGCTGACGATGATAAAAGCCGTGGCAACCAACCCCAGCAGAATGACGATCATCTGCTGTTTCTGCGTCACACTGACGGCGGTTGTGCCACCAAATACGGTGTAAAACGTCACAATGGCCCCGGTTAGAATAATCATGGTTTGCAAATCCCAGCCCAGAATATTGGCCAATACAATACTGGGCGCAGCGATGGTAAACCCGGCGGCCATGCCCCTCGAAAAAAGAAACAGGATCGCCGCTAACGTTCTGGTTTTCAGATCGAAGCGACCTTCCAGGTACTCGTACGCCGTATAAACATTCAGCCGGTAATAAATAGGCAGGACAAAAATGACCAGGATGATCATCGCGATCGGCATGCCGTAATAAAATTGTACAAACCGCATTCCGTCGTCGTAGGCTTGCCCCGGTGTGGACAGGAAGGTGATTGCGCTGGCCTGCGTAGCCATAACCGACAAACCGATGGTCCACCAGGACAACTCCCGATCGCCCATGAGGTAGCTCTTGACACTGGTCACATTTCGAGTCTTCCAGACTCCGTAAGCAACAATTCCGATCAATACGATAAAGAGGACGGCCCAGTCTATCCAATGCATTTTTTTGGCTTTTATTGATTTGTAACTTAAATTTTCTGAAGCGCCTGCCGGCCGGAAAAATCTTTTCGCTTCGGAGCAGCTAACTGTCCGGCCCGAAGGATTTTAAAAACACACGAGAGGCTTGTCGGAAGCGAATCCCGAACCCATGCCGCGATGTTGCTGCACATTTTTACGGCACTGGTTAAATCACCCACCTTTTACCCGTTCGTAAAAAACGCTGGGTGGAGTTTCCGGGCAATTCAGATTACCTTGTTTTAACCCGGGAAACTGTTTCAGGCTGATAACAAACACTTTGAAAATGAACTTGACGTTTTTTTCGCAAGGTGGTTGCAAAGGAAGGGAAAATATAGCGATTTCGGTTATTGGTTGTTGATCAGAGCTATTTATAAGCTAATATCACAGAAAAGGCTTATCGAGCAATTTTTGAAAAGGCAGAACAGCATACCCTTTGGCAGAGAAATATTTATAATTTCCAACAACATCTATGAGCCACTCCAACTCCAAAGCTCTGATTGCCCGACCCTGGCCTTTAGAGGTTGACAGTTGAACACTCGATCTTCATATTAGGATTCCGGTTTGGCAGTTATACAGATTGAGGCTGCTGTTTCGACAGATGGCCTGCGTCTGAAAGTGAAGACATTTTATATACTTTGAGATTCATCATTCATCCGGTGGCAAAAACAGCAGATGTCCTCCCAACGCAGCAACATGGAAAAAGCAGGAAAGTCCGGTACGTTTCCCAATGGTAGCCCCCGAAATAAAATATCGCAAGACCAGCATCAAGGTTTATCCTTCTGTCCCAATCCGATCAAATTGGCAAAAATCCGGTACGCTCCGGTCACTCCCGGCGGCAGCTCCCGGAACCAGGAATACCCGGTGTAAACGTAATACCCTTCCCCGTATTGAGCGACGAGGAGGCCGCCATCGCGGGCAGGCTCGCCGGGGTCGTTGGAAGAAAGTACAGCCGTAAAGGCGGGGTCCCATTCATTTGGGAAATAGAGCCCGCGTTCCTGTTCCCAATTCTCAAAATCCTTTGCGGTGATCTTGTTTGGCCAGTTTAACACGTCGTGGTCAGGAGCCAGGAAGCGCACTTCCGCTTCTTCGACCGCTACGCGGTCGCGGGAAAGTGTCAGTGGATAAGGGGCGATTTCCTCCATCGGTAAAACGAGCCCCCGGTTGGTATTGTACTGCACGATCATCGTTCCGCCTTGTTTTACATATTCGAATAAGGCCGGCTGGCGAAATTTCAATCGTTCGACCACATTGTAGGCCCGGATGCCAACCACGACGGCGTCGTATTGCCGGAGGTTGTCGGGGGTGAGTTGATGATCTTCCAGCAAATCGACCCGGTACCCGATTTGCCGGAGGCTTTCGGGGATCTTGTCTCCGGCCCCCATGATGTACCCGATGCGGTTGCCCGCAATTTTCAGATCCATCCTGGCTACTTTGGCCTCTTCGCTCAGCAGCACCGTCTGGGTCGGGATGTGATCATATTCGATGAGGACCATTTTTTTTGTAAAATATTCGTCTGCGACCCTAGCGATGGGTGAGATCTTGCCTTCCGTGGCCTCAACGGGAGGATAAAGCAGAAAAGTAACAACCTTCTCTTCGCCTTTAAGATTCAGGGTAAAATCGGCAAATTCCGGCTCAATACGCCAGCCGTCCGGACGGGCCAGGGTCACCTGTCCGCTGATGTCGGGCGCCCCTGCTTTGACCACCACCCGGACCTCCTGTGGGTCGTCACTGGTAAATAACATGACCTCATTTTGGAGATTAACCGCAACGGGTGGAATCACCTCGAACGGGCGGTACACCTCGCCTTTCACATCATCGTCTTTCTTGTACACCACTTCTTTTTCAACGGAAAAAGCTTCTCCGGCAATCAACAGGTTGAAGGTAACCTTAAAAGTACGTGGTGTTTCCGGCAGGCCCCGGAGCAATTGATCATCCACCTTGTACATGCCCAGTTCCCAGGGCTGATTGAGCCAGTAGGGATTGGTAAACGGAATGTCGGCCGGAAGCGTTAGTTTTTTCCAGTATTTCAAAACCTGATTGTTTTCCAATGGGACGTTGATAGCCGTATCCTGATTCATCGGTGAATAAGCAACGGAAACCAGTCGACAATCTACTTTGGAGCGGTTGATCGCTTCTACAGACAGCTCTACCTGCTGGCCTGGCGTGGCGGAATAGTCATCGGCAACTGCCTCCACATACAGCCCCATGCAAGCGGTTATTATTTTTTTGATCTCCTCCGTTTTCACCTTTTTCCAATAACCATTTTCCAGTTTTTGGATCATGGCGTAGGCTTTCATCAATGACGGGACACTGGCCGAGGGATGCTCGTAGTCAAAATTTTGCAGTGTTTTTTTCAGCAGGGCACCGATGGCCTCCCCTCCTTTCACCCGGGTCCAGGAGGTATTGATTCCTTCGAACAGGTCGTCCTTGCTGGCAGGTTTTTTTCCTTTGATAAAATCCAGGTATTCCAACTCCTCCCCTCTGGTTCCGACGGTGCCGAATCCCTGCGACTTGTGCATGGAGCGGCTTTCGGCGGCAATTTCATTATTGGATTTTCCCTTCAGAGGATAAAACTGACCGGCATCCACTGCCACCATATTCGATTTATCCGCTTCCGCAAATTTTTCCCGACCTCCATAAAACCACCACGATGTATTGAAAAACAACCGGGTCGGTTGCCACACATCCACATATTCCAACTGCTCGGGAAAAGCCGTTGGGTCGGCAGCCATTTCAAACACTTGCACGGAAAGCTCAGCCGACGAGGAATGGTGCCCGTGTGTCTGTCCATTGGAATTATGGCTAAACCGGTTGATGATGATATCGGGCCGCCATTTGCGGATAGCCCAGACCATATCGGCCATCACCTGCTCCTTGTCCCAGATACGTTGTGTTTCATCCGAATTTTTCGAGTAGCCAAAATCATTGGCCCGGCTGAACATTTGCTGGCCGCCATCTGTACGCCGGGCAGCCAGTAATTCCTGGGTGCGGATCAGTCCCAGCATTTCCCGGATCTCGGTGCCTATCAGGTTTTGTCCTCCATCGCCCCGGGTGAGAGACAGGTAGGCAGTGTTCATGTACATGCCATTGGATAAATGGGAGATAAGCCGGGTATTTTCATCGTCGGGATGAGCCGCCACATACAATGCCGAGCCAAGGACGTTGAGCTTTTTCATCGCGTGATAAATATCCGCAGAATTCCATTTTTCGGGTTTTTGTGAGGTTCCGCTTTGCAGACAGCAAAACAAAAGGAGAAGAAGTAGAAATGATTTGTAAATTTTCATCATTGGGAAAAGCATTGAATAAGCTGGAAAAGTTGGTGCGATCCATCTGGCTTGCCGCAAACCGGAAGCCCAATGGCACGAACGCAAATATCACCATAACGAAAGGAATGGGCATTAGTTGAATAAAGGTTTTGGAAAAATGCCGTTGTGGTGATAGAAAGGTAGTCAGTTGCGCCTTATTTTTGGCTTTAGCTTTATGCAGCCCCTTAACCAATTATTAACGCTGCCATTCCGTTTGCTATCGTCAAAAGTCTGCACACATTCTTTAGTGATAACACCGTTGGCAGCGCCAGGAAGAAAAAGTGATCTTATTTTTTCTTCTACTGTTGAACTTGCTTTTTTTGGAAAAAGTTACTGACTTTTCCATTTCCTACGCCGGGGACAGTGTATAAAAAGTTGACATTGGACTGCAGGATGGGATGGGTTTTGCCTGACAACTATCCGCTCACCTGATCCGCATTTGCCAATAGACTTTAAGCGCACGCTACGGTTCAGTTACTATTATTTTTTTCATTAACCAATTAAACTATGTTTTCAAAAAAAATCATCCTGTTTGCCTTTTTGGCTCTTTCCTCCAGCTTTTGGAACTGCGGTGGCACCAAAAAAAGCGGTGGGGGCTTCAACCTGTTTTCCATTCAGGACGACATTAAGCTGGGACAGGAGTTCAGCAGGCAAATCGAAAGTGATCCCAAGACGTACCCCATACTTCCCGAGGAAAGCAACAGGGAAGTTTACAGCTACATCAGAGGCATCACGAACAAAATACTCAA
>JBFIJS010000118.1:0-8905 GCA_041600595.1 Saprospiraceae bacterium
ATCACTCGAAATACAGTCTGGCGATTGCTTGTTTTATCTTTCTTTTTGTCGGAGCGCCCATGGGAGCTATCGTCCGGAAAGGTGGATTTGGCTGGCCGCTGTTGATATCGATCATCTTTTTTATGCTCTTCATTGTGATCGGTATTTTCAGTAAAAATATTGCGGAGCGGTTCGTCATTCATGCCGTCCTTTCTGCCTGGATGAACTGTCTGGTCATTTTCCCGATGGGACTTTTGCTGACCTACTGGGCCATGCGGGATATGGGCTGGTCTCAGATTGTCGATTTCTTCAAATGGAAATAAATCGAAAACCATTCGCTGGACAGTGCCAGCGCGACGTGAACCACCACGGCTATCCAGATATTACCCGTTTTCAGGGTCAGCCAGCACAATACGATGCCCATGGGGAAAGCGCCCACGGTCTCTTTCCATCCTTTGGGGATGTGCACCAGGGCGTAGATCGCGGTATTGATGGTGATGGCGAGCAGCGCGCCCATTTCCTGTTCGCAGGTGAAAAGCAAATAACCGCGGAACATGATCTCATAGGCCAGGGTGTACAGCACCAGAGTCGCAGAACTGGAAAGCAGCAGCCCGGTACTCCAGGGCAGCGGGGTTCTGATCTGGGGATACATGGCTAAATGATCTGGTTTCTGACTGGCAAAATAATTAATCAGGACACATAAAGCACTGAGTCCCAGCATCCAGCCCCAAACGGGAGCGGAAGCTTGAAAACTGAGTCCAATTGATTGAAATTCAATGTTCTGTAACAGGGCAATGGCGATGGGTACCAATCCGAAAAAGAAAACACCGGTAAAACGCTGCGCCATGATCCAGGTGCTTTTGGCTTTTTCTTTTCCGTGTTTTTGCTGGAAAAACAGGTTCAAACCTTCTGCATGAATGGTAAAATAATAGGCAATAAAACAAATGGTAACAGCTGATATAGAATAGACGGCCTGCATGGTGTTTATTTTTGACTGGTACAAAAAAAATCAGGGCGGCAAAAGTAAGGTCTTACGCCGTTTTATCGCTTTGTCCATTATCTTTCTTTAAAGCTTATCGGAAAAATACCTTTACATATCCTGCATATTTCATCCGCAAAATCCTGGAGGGGAGGGGAGCGGCAAATTGCTTTTTTAGCCACCGAACTAAAAAAGGCCGGCATCCGTCAACTTATATTTTGTGCCCGTGGCGGTAAAATGGCCGAATGGTGTGCCAATGAAAAGATTGACTTTGTCGGCTACCGAAAAGTATTTTCGCTCAATCCATTGGTCGCCGTGCAAATAAAAAAGATATGCCGCAGTAGAAAAATTTCCCACCTCCATACGCATGATTCCCACGCCCACACCTTTGCCGTGCTGGCCAACAGTTTATTTAAATTAAATATACCGCTGGTCGTTCACCGACGGGTTGATTTTCCGGTTAAAGCCAATTGGCGGTCGGCGTGGAAATACAACCATGCCTCTGTCAAAGCCATTATTTGTGTTTCTGATTTTATTAGAAAATTAATGGAGCCGGCTATCCAAAAAAAGGAAATCATCTGCACCGTTCACAGCGGCATCGATCTTTCAATCACATCCGAAAAAGTAACGGATATCCGGGAAGAATTCGGCATTCCCCGGGAACATAAAATCATCATTAATTTATCGGCCATTGCACCCCACAAAGACTACTTTACTTTTGTCGATACGGCGGTTATTTTGTTGAAAAAAGGCTTGCAAGCTACTTTCCTATTGGTGGGTGGGGATGGTGGAGAAATGACTGCTATCCGGGACTATATCAGAAAATGCGGTGTGCAGCACCAACTGATTTTGACCGGTCATCGCAACGATGTTCCGTCGGTTCTGGCCCAGGCCGATCTGATGTTGTTCACCAGTAAAACCGAGGGGTTGGGAGGTGCCGTACTGGACGCTTTGCTGTCGGGTACGCCGGTGGTGGCGACTGCTGCCGGAGGTGTACCGGAAATAATTGACCACCAGAAAACGGGATTGCTCGCCCCGGTGGGAAATGCCTCTGCACTGGCCGCAGCGGTGGAGAGAATGTTTCGGGACCCGGCCTTGAGAAACACTTGTATTGAAAATGGAAAAATAAAGGCAACGTTATTTTCCAAAGAAAAAATGGCCGAAAAAATAATAAATATCTACCGGGCTGTCGCCAATTCCTGATCGGCTGTTTGGCAAAAACGAATTTTAGCGTAGAGTATTTATTACCGTGTAATTTAAATTTGCTTTAATTTTTTTCCCTGCAAGTGGGCCAAAGGATTCACTTCGCTTTGAGGCATGAGACTGCTCGGCCCAAAGGGATTTTAAGGGGCGGAGGGTATTAAAAAGGATACCCCAGACTCAGGCTCCACACAATATCATTGATACCCCAACCGGAAAAATCTGCCCAGTAGGAATCGTCTCTTTTCGGATCGGGATAACTGTTTTTCAAGGGGGTCCCAAAATCAGTTCTCAAGGTAAAATAACTGACATCCCAGCGAAGCCCGACTCCTCCCGAGACTGCGATGGTATTGATGAAATTATTTTTCACAATCCCGTTTTCATCTTCCACTGTCCTGAATGAAAACTGTGAACCGCGCCGGCTGGGATCAAAGTTTAATGTCCAGATATTTCCGCAGTCAACAAAAGCGGCGCCGTGTAAATTAAAAAAGCCGAATGGCCGGAATAAGAAGGTCCGGTATTCCAGATTGAGCTCGATCTTAAAATCTGCGGCCTGATAAAACCGGTTTCGGTTGCGGGGGTCCAGGGTCAGGTCTTCGACAAAACTGCCCGGCCCCAGTCCCCGGGCATACCAGCCTCGCAAACTGTTCGGGCCGCCGGCATAAAATTGTTTGACGTAGGGCACATCGGTAGAATTATAAAATGGCCGGACCACCCCGGTATTGAACCGGGCAACCAGGGTCTTTTTGGGGCCGAATTTCCAGTAACGCCTGGCGTCCAGTTCCAATTTTACATAGTGCGATAAGTTGACTCCACCAATTTTCCATTCTGAGGAGGAACCCGAAATAACATTATACAGCGAATTCAATCCCATGACTTCCAGGCCGGAAACATCGAAATAGGCCCGGAAAAACCAGTAGGAGTTGAGGCCCAAAAATGATTCATCGTAGGTAAAGGTGATGTCTCTGAATAAAAAGCCGGTCATGAACTGTTTGCTGAAACTTCGCTGCAGGAACAACTGGCTATCGATCAGCATTCCGAAGACCGAGCCGGTATCGATGTTGGGTATCAGCAAATCGACTCCCGCCTGGTTGACGCTGATCCTTTTGGCAGTACTGAGCTGGATGTCGTGCCCGAAGGTCATATTGGAAAAATGGAGGTCGTAATTGCCCAGCAGCCGCAGCAGGTTGTAACTGGTGGAAACCCGGCTGATTCCGTTTTTTTTCACTTTGTTGTAAAACGAATCGCCCAGCAAATTGGACTTCGTCAGCAATTGCCAGACCCTCGGATACTCGACAAAGCGGGGGAAAAAGATGTCTGTTTGCCCGCGGAGGTCCAGGGAGTTGATCTTTCGTCCCCCGTTGAAAGGTGCTACTTCGACCCCCAAATCGAGACCGATGACCCCCAGTTCTGCTCCTTTAAAAAGGTTCCGGTTACGGACCGAAGGGCTCACGGAGAGGCCGATGAGGTTGGTGGAGAAGCCTGGTCCGTTTCGGATGGTGTAGCTCATATCGCCACTGACTTCCAACTCCCATTTTTTATTGGAGGTCAGGTGGATAAAAAAGTTGAGCCGGCTGGGATTAAGGCTGTCCGGTTCCACCCGGATGGTTGGGGTGGTAAATACCCCGAGCGCACCAAGCTGCCGCCGGGTAGCCTCCACATTTTCAAAGCGGTACAAATCCCCCGTTTTGAGGGCGATCGAGTTACTCAGACTCTTTGGCCTCACTTTAAAAGCTTTTCCACCCGATGCGAAATAGATGCCATTATAAAGGGTGTCCGGTTTTGGCAGGGAGCGGATGGAGGGATTGATATTCTGGAAAACATAAATGTTCCCGATATAGAAAATCTGGTGTGTATCCCGGTTGGGCGGAGGCAATATTTCCAGGATCAGCTGCGCGTTCAGTTTGGCATCAGAGCTGTCGAAGGCTTCCAGGTTGCTGATATACTGCGGGTAAAAATTTGCGTAGCCATGATTGATCAGGTAGTTGGTGATTCTGGAAACTTCCCGCTCGTAGAGCGAAACGTCGATAGGGTTGCCCGGTTTTAAAAAAGATTCACTGGCAATACTGTCGAGAATGGCCTGAACGACCGTGTCTTTGCTTTCATACAGCAGGGTATCGATGGTGTACTGACCTTTTGATTTGATTTGATAGGTGACTTCCGCCTTGGTGTTTTTCTTGTTCCGTTTTACCACATAATCGACCTCGGCGTGAAAGAAACCTTTATTCTGTAAAAAGGTCGTCATGAGTTCGGCAGTACGGGCAGCCAGAGAAGAATCGATAAAGACCGGTTCTTCCCCGAGTATCCGGCGCATGGTCCGGTCCGAGGCAAGGCCAAATTTTGTCTTGTCGATGGAGTCCTGAGAAATATAGTAAAAATGCGGGCGCCGGATGCCGAACAATTTGCGGTTGGGGCGCTGCTGAAGTCGCTGGGTCAGTTGTTCGATCAGGCTGGACTTATTTTTAATTTTTTCTTTCGCAGATTTGTCAAATTCAATGCGGTTGGCAACCAGCAGTGTTTCGCCTTTGGACGGGTCCAGGTACCGGGTAGTAAAACAACTTTGGGACAAAAAGATCAGCAACACGCCGAGGCTGGCCATTCCTGACCAGGATGGAAACCACGGGCGATATGGCTGATTATTTTGAAAAATGGACATTCGACTTCTCTCTTTATTTGATAAAATGGACACTCACCGGCTTCTAACAACGAATCCCAACGCTAACTGTCCCTACTTTTTTGTTCTTTTACGACTTTCAACTGAATTTCAGTCAAGATGTTAAGCCAGAAACAGTTAAAATATCTTAAATCTTTGCGGCAACGCAAATTCCGCCAAAAGTATGGAATCTTGGTAGCGGAAGGTGTGAAAACGGCCAGAGAAATATTTCAGGAGGCCACGCAGGACCTGGAGGGCATTTATGCCTTGCCAGACTGGATCACGGAAAATGCAGCCTCAATCTCCGCCTGGCAAGACATCACGTGGCCGGTTTCCGCATCAGAACTGGCGGCCATTTCGTTGTTGAAAACGCCCAATCAGGTTTATTGCCTGCTCCGGCAAAGGGAATATGACTATCAGGAAGACGATCTGTCGGACTGTTTTTCCCTGTTTCTTGATGAAATTCGTGACCCGGGCAACATGGGTACCATTTTACGGATCGCCGACTGGTTTGGTATCAAATGGGTTTTTTGTTCCAAAAATTGTGTGGAAGTCTCCAACCCCAAAGTGGTGCAGGCATCCATGGGGGCTTTTTTGCGGGTGAAAACACAAATTGTCACCCTGGCTGAATTAAAAATTGCCTATCCCGATTTGCCGGTCCTGGGTACCTCTTTATCGGGCACATCCATTTTTGCGACGGCCATGCCGACGTCCGGGATCGTTGTCATCGGCAATGAAAGTACCGGCATCTCCAGCGAGTCAGCCTCTTTATTGACCCAAAAAATATTGATTCCCAGACATCCGGAGGGAGGGGCAGAGTCCCTGAACGCAGCGGTAGCGACCGGTATCATCTGTGCATTTTTACAAAAAAAATAAGCGCTCCGGGTATGCAGTGAGGGAGGATTTTTCTACCGGTATTTTTCTTTTGTTTTACCAAAACCAAATCTTATATTTGCCGCACTTGTGCCGGCTTTCATTATCATTTTGGCGCAAACTAAGTCAGGAATCAATACAGAAAGAACCTGGCAGGGCTTAATTGCGCTGCCAGGTTCTTTTCAAAATAACTCAACATGTTGGAATTAAACAAATCGTATCTGGAGGAGCTCGACAAGCTCGCTCAAAGCATTCAGGAATCAGATGAACTCGCAAAATACCTGGAAGAGGAAGAAGATGAACTGTACGAACAGATGAAGAGCAACTTCGAACCGCTCATCCATCAGATATACGAGCGGGTAGCCGCCGAAAATCCGCTGCAACTGATCGCCCTGGAAAAGCGATTGACCGAAAACGACTTTGAAGGCCTGTTTCTGCCGAGGATGCTGGGTTATTCAGTGCTACGGGGAGAATTGAACGAGCAATACAAATACACGATGCCGCAGGATCACTTCAAGGAATTGCTCATGGCTATTTGCCATTCTCCCAATTTTGAAATTTTGAAAAAAAGGATCGGCCAAAGTATTCAGATTGGTTTTGCCCTGAGCAGTGACATCTGGATCACAAACCTGTTTGCACCTATCGAAAATAAGCGCATCCGTTACTTCCTGCAAAGCCAGAAACTGGACAAATACCGGACGCTGAGCGGCCGCATTTCCGGATATCAGATTTTCAAAAGACAGTTCAAGAGCTTCAACTACATGACTGCCGATTTCCCCAAAAATAAAGGAGAATTGAAGGTGTTGTGGTCTTCTCTGAAGGAGTTTCTCATCTATCGTATTGAGCGAAATCTCGATAACTCCAGTCTGCTGCCTTTCCTCAAAGAGTTTATCAGCAATGAAGAATTTAAAGGGCAGGACGAGCACCTGCAGATCATGGGGGTAACCGCTCTATTCATGGATCTGGACGAAGAAAACAAAGCCTTTTTGGCCAAACATTTCAACGAAACCAGAAAGAAGCATCCCGAATTTTTGGAAAAATGGCTGGAGTTGGTCCTCGAAATGCAACGCAGTGAACGGGTAGATGTTGATGCTGCTGCCGATGGTCGCATTTCGGCTATCCTCGATAAATCCGTTAACGATGACCTTACAGCCTACTACAATCTGATGGACAATATCCACGGGTTTGGTTACGTCAACGAGGAAGCCATGGAAGCGGTGAAAAACTTTTACAACCGGCACGAAGGTACTTCGCTGATCAACGAGTGTGTCCGTCGCTCCATTTATAACTATTTTGCAAAACTGCTAAATAACCTGGAGGTGACTGACTACACCGAACTGTTCAGTCTGGCTAAAATCTACACCGTTTACATTAAGATTTTTGCCAACGAAAAATTCAACCTGGATGTCAAAGGGTTGTCGATGCGTTATGTGAAGAAGCTGCTGAAAAAATACACCGACAAGCGGGGCAAGGATTACCAGGACATCAAAAAGTTCGTCTCCACGACTTTCCAGGACCTGAACTTCCTGAAAGAAAAAGAGGTGGTCGAGTTGTTCAAAACCAGGCGCAAACGCAAGCCCAACGCAGCGTAGCCATCACCAGACTGCCCGGCGGCAGGGTGAAGGATATCGCCTGAAAACAGGAAAGCCAACTGGACGACATGACCAGTTGGCTTTCCTGTTTTTTGAGTGAAAGCGGTGGTAAAACAACGCAGAAAGGGCCAAAAACCGGCACAGCATTACCGGGTATTTGGCAAAATGATATAAATTGACCACTGCAAATAAGAGCACGCCCCTTTCCGGCCCCGGCTCGTTAAACTCATGGAATATGATAGCAGGAATTACCGAGGGAATAACAACTTATGCCGCTGCCATCAGGCACGTTTCCAGGTTTGGCTTGTGGGGGTACGTGCTGCTTCCGGGGTTGCTGAGCCTGCTGCTGGCGCTGGGGATTTTATCCATGGCCTGGGGGCTTTCCGATAATCTGGCAGGCTTGATCCTGGGTTGGTGGTCGTGGGATTGGGGAAGGTCAGTCGTAGAAATTATTGCGCAGGTGCTTGGTGGTTTGTTGATTATCGCCGTCGGAGCGGTTTTGTTCAAACAATTGATCATGGTGGTACTTGCCCCGGTCATGAGCATACTCTCTGCTAAAGTCGAGGCACAGATCACCGGAAAGCAACCCGACGATTCTTTTTCGGTAGGCAGGGTATTTTCGGAGATGGTCAGAGGGCTGCGGGTTGCCCTGAGAAACATTGTCCGGGAATTATCGGCTACGTTCTTTTTACTCCTTTTGGGCCTGATTCCCGTGTTGACACCATTTACCACTCTTCTGATATTTCTCATACAATCCTATTACGCCGGTTTTGGCAATGCCGATTATACCCTGGAGCGGCATTACAGTTACCGGGACAGCGTCAGGTTCGTGCAGCAGCACCGGGGTTTGAGTATCGGGAACGGAATTGTGTTCATGCTGCTGTTTTTGTCGGTTGTCGGTTTTTTATTTGCCTTGCCCCTGGGGACCGTGGCGGCAACCCTGCAAACGCTCAAACGAATCGATCATGTGCCGGGAGGGGTTTAACCGGATCAGTTCAACGATAAATTCGGTCTCGTCTCCAAAAATGGTTTGATCTTGTTCAACTCATCCTCCACATTGCCCAGCTGAAAGCCGGTGCCAGTGATCTTGCGGCAATCGAGGCTCAGGTCGGCGGGACGAAAAGCCGCCATTTCTACTTCCTGCTGCGATTTACCCTCAATTTTTGCGTAGGGGATATCCAGGATTTCCCGGACCGTATGGGCAAACTCATACCTTGAACAAGCGGCAGAGCCACCCAGGTGAAACAACCCTTCGGCGTCCTGCTTCAGTAAATGAAAAAGGGCAGCGGCACAGGAAGTCCCGCTCAGAAACGGGCGTATTTCATCGGTGAATGCAGTGACGGGCAGCATTTTTTTCCAGGTGTCAATCCATTGATTGAGAAAGCTTTTTGCCGCCGGGGTCGCCTGGCCGAACAGCACGGCAATCCTGACAATGACTGCTTCGGGATAGATCTTTTTGAGGTGGGTTTCTGCTTCCCATTTTTGCTGGCCATAGTTGTTTTGAGGATTGGGCGGATCCACTTCCGAGTAGTGACCTTTTTTACCATCAAATACCTGCTCACTGGACGTAAACAGCATTTTAACCTTCAGGTCAGCACACATTTCAGCCAGAAAAGTGGTGGCTTCCAC